>CABKMX010000114.1 GCA_902373595.1 uncultured Christensenellaceae bacterium | reverse complement strand
CGGCACTCTTGCGCGCAAAATTTTCAAGCCGATATATCCCCTTGCCGCAAAAGACGGCAGTCCCTTCCAAATCGAAAAAAATATCCGAATGGCGCGCATATGCCACGCCGCCGCCCGAGTTTGCAAGCGCATATCCCGTCTCTGCCCTGCCGCCGTCGGCATACGCGCCGAAAGCGAGCAAGTCATACCTCTCGGCGAGCGGATGTCTCATCGCGTCGATTGCGTCCCCGACCGCGCCGGGCGCGAGCAGATCGTCTTCGTCGACCACAATCACGAATTTGATTGCGCCGTCCGACTGCGACAGCTTGACGAACGCACCGTCGTCTCCACTCAACCTCGCGGCGTTGTAGTCGGCGATTGCGCCTCTCTTGCGCTCACGCGCACGCCACTTGCCGCGCTCTTTGACCCTGCACCGCACCGCCAGTTTGAGCCCCCGTCCCTCGTATTCCTCGAGCACCGAAAGCAATCTTTCGTCCTCTTCGCCCCACTGCGCGTCGGACGGCGCGAAGTCGCAAAGCAACAGATACGAACAAGTTTCTCTGTCGTTCACCGCGGCAATCGAAAGCAGTCTTTCGGCGACGAGCCGCGCCTCTCTTTCGCCGTTGAGATATACGGGCATCACGACCTCGGTACGGCAATTTTCGTCGCGTTCAACGCCGACCGTACGCGGACACGGTCTGCGCAGACACAGCCGCGACGCGACGACGCGCGCAGCGTATTCGCATACCGGAAAGAGCGCAAAAAAGCTGCAAATCGCAGTCGCGACGCCTGCCGCCGCCCCTCCCGAGAATACCGCCGCCACTGCTCCGAGAAGCGCGCTCGAGGCAAAGATTGCCGAAGCATAAAGCGCTGAATTCCTTCCCCGTCGCTCGCCTTTGGGCTTTTTGCCCGTCAACTTCGCGACGAGCAGGTCGCGTCGGTCGAACAGATATTTGCCGAAATGCTTCCCTCTGTCCTCGCCGAGCGCAACCGCCGCCTCAATCACAGCGCGCTCGGACGTACCCATGCGCCGCGCAATTTTCGCCGCGGCGGCATAGTAGACATGCTTGGACTCGACGTCCGTCGCCGCAAACGCTTCGTCCCTTTCGGCAACGCTCGCGCCGGGACATATCGACGCCAAAAACTCCGCGTCCAAAGCCTCACGGACGTTGTTCAAAAGCGCGAGGATGCGCTCAATCCTTTCGGAATATGCCGACGTCTCCGCCGCAAACGCGACGCACGCACCGCCGCGGTCGATCTCTCTCCCTTCCGCCAACCGTGGATCGACGCGCTTGCCGCTTTTGACGAAATAGTAGACATAGCCGTCCTTTTTCGCCCTGCGCCTGTCGGGGACGACGTCGCTTGCCGCCGCCTCGCGCGAACGGGCAAGTTCGAGCAATTTGCGAGCGATATCGCGCCATAGCTCGGCGCATGCCGCCTCTGTCGCGAGCGGCAAACTCATCGTCTCGGCGTAATCGAGCGGAGTGCGCGTCACAAATTTGACGAGCGTCTCCTTGAGCGCCTGACCGTCGCGACATATCTTTGACGAGGACAGCAACGCCCTCGCCAACGTCGCCACTCTTGCCTCTCCGCCCGCATGAGGAAGCGCAGCGAGCGCGCCGAAGCCGTGTTTCAACCTCGACGCAATCGCATGATATTTCTCGGCGAACAGCTTTTCGCAATCCTCAATCTCGACGCCATCGCGGTCGTCCTTGACTATGCGCCGACAGGCGCGCGCGGCATCGAACGCGCAAAGCGTCCTCGACGGCGCTCTTCCGCCTGCCGTCGTCTTGCGAAGTTTGAGCGCGAGTTCGTCGACCGCCGACGGCGTCAACTCTCCGAAGTCGATTCCCCTCCTTCGATTGGGCGCCGCGAGCACGTGCGCCGCAAGCGTCACAAATATCAATACCGTCAAAGCAACGATTGCATAGACCAACCTTTCACCTCCGCGCTTTCGCAAAGCGAGTATTGCCCTTTCGCGCAAAAAAAATGCCGCGCCCGAGGCGCGGCGTAACGAAAAATCAATTTTGAGGCGAATATTCTCCCTCGCCGGCGTCGTCCTTGACGTCGTCCAGCCAATTGAGATTTTGATAGACACGGACGTAGTCAATCTCCATCAACCCGACTCCGCCGTCGTGGTCGAACGCGCCGATCTTCTGCCCGTGCGGTCCCCACTCATCGCCGGCGTCAATCTCGCAGGTGAAACGCAAAAACTCGCGCACCTTTGCGACTCCGCCGTCCGCGGTCGCCCAATTGGGCTTGCCGTCAACATAGAACACATAATATTCGGGCGTCCAAAGCAGCGCGAACGTGTGAAATTCGCCGTCATAGAGGTCGTTGTCGCCGAGGTCGAACACGAGCGACGACACCTGCGCGCCCTGCGCGTAGCCGTCCCAAAGCAGTGCGTGTCCCATGCGGTGACTGTCATCGTTGCCGGTCAAAAAAGCCGATTCGTAGACGTCGATCTCCGTGCCGTCCTCCCCGCTGCCGTCCACCATGCGCTGATAGGACGATTGCAGCCAGAATGCCGACCACATCCCCTCCTTGCGCGGCAGACGTATCCTCGTCTCGTAATAGCCGTACGCCTGACGGAACAGATATTCGTCCTGCTTGTAGTCCGTCTGCGGACGGTCGTTGGACTCGTTGTAGAGCACGTTGCCGTCATCGTCGGTGAGCGGCGTCTCGACGCGCGTCTCAAAGCCGCCGGTATATCTTCCCGCGCCGCTGCCGCCGAAATAGGCGGCGTTGGCGTTGCAGACCTCGCAGTCGTGGTCGGCGATGTACTCGGAACGTATCACCGCATGACCGTCTGCGCTGACCGAGACCATCTCCGGACACCAATAGCACGCGTACTCGGGATGTTTGTCGTCCTGCGACGCCCAGCGCACGCCGTGAACGGACGACGTCCAAATCTCGGGATCCAGCCCCATGTTGTCAGCATAGTCGGCGTTGTAGTCGAAGTTGTCAATCAGCGTCGGGTACCACTCGCCCGCGGTCGGAGTTATGCCGTCTGCGGCGAGTTTCGCCTCGACCGCGGCGCGGTCGCCGTCGACGCCCTCGTCATAGCCGAAAAAGTATTTGTCCGTCGAAAGCCCCGTAAGATCAGGCAAAGTCGTGTCGAAGCCATTGAGTACGGGCGCGGATTCGACGCTGTTGTTTTGGCATGCCGCCGCCGTGAATACGCACGCGATGCAGAGCGAGAGACACAGCGTGATGCGAAGTGCGTTTTTCATAATTTTCTCCTATGTACTGCCCTTTAGGGCGTGTACTACAGTGATTTGATGTAGGCGATTTCGCGGTCGTTGAGATAGCGATACGCGCCGCGCGAAAGTCCGCCGAGGCGAATCGCGCCGACCGCGACGCGTTTGAGGAATGTCACCTCTTCGCCGACTGCGGCGAACATGCGGCGCACCTGGCGGTTTTTGCCCTCGGAGATGACGACCTGCAGCTTGCTGACGCCGTCCTTGAACTCGACCAATTTGACCTTGCTGCGCGACGTCTTGACGCCGTCGTCGAGCACCACGCCCTTGCGAAGCTGCGCGAGTTTGTGCTCGGGCACCTCGCCGTCGACATGGACGAGATAGGTCTTTTCCACTTCGTGGCTGGGGTGAGTCAACGCGTTGACCGCGTCGCCGTCGTTGGTCAACAGAAGCAGCCCCTCGGTGTCGTAGTCCAGCCTGCCGACGGGCACGAGATGAGGTATTTTGAGATCTTTGAGATAGTCGTAAACGGTCTTGCGCCCCTTTTCGTCACTGCGCGTGGTCACGCAGCCCTTGGGCTTGTAGAGCATGATGTATTTGAACTCGGTGACGGGGCGGACGATCTTGCCGTCCACCGAGACGACGTCGCCGTCCCCGACAGAGGTGCCGAGAGCGGTGACGAGTTTGTTGTTGATCTTGACTCTGCCGTCCGCGATCAGTAAGTCGGCGCCCCTTCTCGAGGCGACGCCGCAAGCGGCGAGATACTTGTTAAGCCTTTCCAATCGATCGTATCCTCCGCCGCGAGCCCGCGCAGCGAAGTTGCTCCTTTGTTTGATATCGCTTTTATCGTAACCGTTTTTGCCTCAAAAATCAAGCGATTTCCCCTGT
>CABKMX010000113.1 GCA_902373595.1 uncultured Christensenellaceae bacterium | reverse complement strand
GGAGAGGGAGCATAACGTGTCAATATCAATACGAATCGCTATATGCGCTTGACGAAGACGACGCATTGCAAAGATTTGGGAATGTCAGAGTAGAGGCGACGAGTTTTACAGTCAGTGAACCGATAGAGGAAATGGTGATTGCGCCCCATCTCTACGAGCTCAGCAATGATGACAGGAAGGCGGCTTTGTCTGATTACGGCGTTGAGCCTTTTGGGATTCTTACGATAACGAGAGAAAGGATATTCACCGACAAGATTTTTGCAGCCGAATTTTACTTTGAGAGAGAAGAATTTTTCGATGTCTCAAAACATGTTTACGATTTGGCTGTTTTGATGCGAGACGAAAGGATAGTCCGGTTTTTGAAAGACGGCAAAAGATTGAAGGATATGATTGTCTACAAGAGAGAAGAGGAAAGCAGGCGGAAAGGCGGTGTCTCTGCCGATCTCAAAATTGCGCAATTTTCGATGTTTGATGCTTTGGGTGGGTCAAATGAGTTCAAACGCGCGTTTGATGCCATGCAAAATATTTATGTTTTCGATGTAGGCGACAGACTATCTTGTGAATATGCGATCGCAACATTGAAGAGGTTGAGAGATTCCTTCGTCGATATAGAGTGATCATATGTGTAGTGAGCGCATGATCGGCCAAAGCGATTGTGCGCTCAATTTGCACAAAAGCGGGCGGATTGTCCGAAATTGCCGCAGCTAAAAGGAAAATAACTGTTGCAAATCGGGCGCGCGTGTGCTAAAATATAACTTGCGTATAGTATATATGCGCGCAAAGAGAACAATTTTCGGTCGGGTCTGCCCCGGCAAGGAGCAATAGGGTATGGAAAGACATACGAGGCTTTCAAGGGCGGCGGTCGTGTTGGTGACGATCGCATTGATCGCGTCGATAGCGGCGGCGGTGTGGTTCGCGTCGCCGGACGCGCCTTATGTCCCGAGCGAGGACAGCGGCGCCGCATTGGGGACAGCCGCGCCTGCGGAGGACGGATACGCCGAACCTGAAAAATCGGTGCCGGCCGGGTATACTCCGGTAAGCAACAAAGGCGATGTGGTCAAGATGCGTTCTAACGGCAGAAGCAGCAGCGGCAAATATATTTTGATGAACAACATCACGATCGATTCGATCGACTTGACCGCATGGACAGGAGCGGACGGCTCCCCGTGGAAAAGCGAGTTGGACGGAAATGGCTACACCATCACGATCAATGCCGCCACGGCAAGCGGAGCGTACTACGATACGGGCGGTCTGTTCAGCGTCATAGGCGGCGGAGCGTA
This sequence comes from uncultured Christensenellaceae bacterium, assembly GCA_902373595.1. Lineage (GTDB taxonomy): Bacteria > Bacillota > Clostridia > Christensenellales > UBA3700 > Ornithoclostridium > Ornithoclostridium faecigallinarum. Next base: position 2,808 of record CABKMX010000113.1, on the reverse strand, counting down.
TGTCCACGACCTTACGATCGAGGTTCAAAACGTAAGAGTGGATAATACGGCTAATGAGGGCAGTGCCAATTTCGGTGTCATTGCCGGCAATGCCTGCGGTGCCGTCACGGTCGACAACGTATATATCAGGCTCGATAAGGATTCAAGCGGCAACGGCGACGCTTATGTCAGCTCTAACGGAACCACTTGGCTGGGCGGCGTTTTCGGCAAAGTCGAAGGCAGCGACGTTTCTATCAGCAATACGACGGTATACAATGCCGCCGCAGGAAACCGCGGTTTTTCCGGCACAATGGTCAAAGACTCCGGCGTCTATGTCGGCGGCTTCGTCGGTTCGATAGACAAAGGAGACCTGACGGTGAGCAACATAGCTTACAAGGCGGACGACGATGCAAAGATCTTCGCCGTGGCGGAAAGCGGGGCGTCATGGAATAAGAGCAACACTACATTGACAGGAGGTGTGCTCGGATATCACAACGAAGGGTCATTCACACTTGACGGGCTAATTTTCGACGCGCAGGTTTCGTTGGGTTCGAGTTTTGGCACGCAAAACGGAGATACCGCACACGCAGCATACATAGTCGGTCAAGTCGATGGAGGCTTATCGGATGTGTGGAGCGACATTTACATCAACGCCGCCAACGGATCCGACTGGCTGGACGGCAACAACCAGGAGCGCGGAACTTTCATAAGTTATGATGCGACTACTTTTACCGACGCTCGTTTTACAGACGACGAGAAGATAGCTTTTGCGGTTGCAAGGCAGAATCCCGCCAGCGCAGGTTCTGTAATGCGCACGATAGTTCAAGAAAATACTACGACTACGCTTTCAGACGCCGAGATCGCGGACATAGTGTCGAGCGGAGAAGGACCGGCATGGATCACGGTCGATCGCGTCAATGCTACCGGCAAGAACAGCCTCAGCATCGGTTCAAAAGCAACAGCCGGCGCCTACAATGTCCAAAACTACGATACGGTCTCTTCGGCAGACGATTCCGCCTACCGCGGCTCCAAAGTCTATGACAAGACTATGGTGAAGACCCCGACGCTCAACGTCGGCGGCACCACGGTCAACGCTTGGACGGCTGACAGCACGAGCACGACCGCCGACGCCGGCACCAAGACTTTCAGTTACAATGCGGATGCGCTGAGCGGCTATGCTGCCGCGACATACAACGGCGGCACTTATCTCGTCAAAGACGGCACGATATATTCGCCCGGCACGATCACCGTGAACGGCACGGCGCAAACCTTTGCTTTGGGCAAAAACTTCGTCTACGAGATCACAAAGGCGCCCGTCGAAGTGGTCGTCGCCAACATCCCGGGCACTTTCTATGACGGAGACCCGATGCCCAAGCTGACCGTGCAGAGCGTTACGCCCAACGTCCCCGGAAATATCGCATGGAAAGATTCGAGCCTCGTCTACGGTCAGAACGAATACGTCTGGACGTGGACGCCGGAAGACAACAACTATCAGCCCGACACCGGTACGGTGATGCTGGAAGTGTTGCAGGCGACGATCAACGAGATCGTCGTGAGCGGAGACTTTGAGACTCAATATACCGCCTATGACGCATTCAATCCGAACGGTATGGTCGTTACCGCATACTATGCCGGCGATTCGGAGCACAAAAGAGGCGTCGTCCTCGAAAGCAGCGATTATACCGTGACTGTTGCAAACGGCGTCATCAACAGGCTTCTCGTCGCCAACACCTTCGTTACCGTGACCTACAACGCCGACAACAGGCTGACCGACACGGCGGCGATCACCGTCAGCAAATTGGCTGTCGATGTCCCGATCGCGAACCAAGGTCTTGTCTACAACGGCGCGGAACAGATCGGTGTCGCGGCTTCTGCGGACAATTACTATTCGCTCTCGGGCAACACCGGCACCAACGCCGCCGCTGACTACGCCGCGACGGCGACACTGACCGACAAAGTCAACACCCGTTGGGACACCGACACGGAGGACGACACCGCGGACAAGAGCATCCCGTGGAGCATCGCAAAGAAGGATGTTGATATAATGGAGAGGCATACGAGCAAGACCTATGACGGTCAGGAGGTCGATCCGACGACGTTGTTCACCGCGCAAGGCGTGAACAACGACGCGCTTGCTTTGACCGTCACGGTCGATGGTGGCAAGACTATCCTCAATGCCGGCACCTATTCCGTCACCGCAAGCCTTGCGGAGTCGGAGACAAACTACACCGCCGAGCCGGTTAAGATCACCTATACGGTCAACAAGAAAGGCATTCAAAAGCCGATCGACTCAGTAACCCCCTACACCTATAACGGCACCGAGCAAGTCGTCACGATTGCAGAAAATGCCGAGTACACCGTAAACGGCACGACCAAGGCGACAGACGCCGGCGAATATTCCTTCACGATCGCTTTGACCGACAAGGCCAACACCGAGTGGGCAGGCGGCACAAGCGACGACATCACGGTCACTTGGAGCATCATTCCGATGACGATTGCAGGCACCGTCTCGGCGCCGACCGACTTGACCTATGATGGCAACGCCAAAGAGGCGACGTTCACAGTGTCAAGCGGCAAATTGTTCAATGGAGACGCTGTCACGATTGAATACAGCGGCGACAATGTCAATGTCAGCGATGGAGCAATCACTGCGACCGCCAAGCTCCCAGTCAGCGGCAACTACGCTTGGGCTGACGATACCGCTCCTTCGGCGACCTTTACGATTTCGCCCAAAGAGATCACCGTCACCGCAACGTCGGAAAGCAGAGAGTTCAATTGGAATTCTTGCTCCGAAGAAGAATTGCGCGCGCTGTTCACTTTGAGCGAAGC
>CABKMX010000112.1 GCA_902373595.1 uncultured Christensenellaceae bacterium | reverse complement strand
CCCCAAATATGCAACATCTGTTACTCAATTTCGCTGCCTTTCTATACTCGTCAATTATTGACGTGCGGGCGCGTGCGTGTTACAATATTGATGAAGGAGGACCTCTATGGTTGCCGACGCTTTTATAATGTTGCTCGAGCTTCTCGCCCACGACAAACTCACCGCAAAACAGCTGTCCGAACGTCTCGAAGTGTCCGAACGCACGGTCTATCGCTACATCGACGTGCTTTCGGCGTCGGGCGTCCCCGTCGTGTCCAACAAGGGCAAGGGCGGAGGTATTTCGATCGGAAGCGACTTCCGCCTGACAAGCGCGCTCTTCGACAAGGCGGAGCTTCAATACATCGTCGCGGCGATTGAGGCTTTCTCTTCCCCGACCGCTTTCAGAGACAAGGTGCTGCTCAAGCTCAACTCGATGCGCCCGTCCGCGAGCACGAGCGGCTTTGCAAGCGAGGACTTTGCGGTCGACTTTTCGGACGCGCCTCCGGGCGACGCTTTCGGCGCAAAATTGGACGCGCTGTCCGCCGCCAAAAAGGCGCGCAAGGCGGTCGAGATCTGCTATCACAACCGCCGCGGCGACGTCTCCGAGAGGGTGATCGAGCCGTACATCTTCGTCTACAACAACGGCAATTGGTACGTGTTCGCGCGGTGCCGCCGCGAGGACGCGATGCGCATGTTCAAGCTGTCGCGCGTCACGCACATCGTGCCGACAAATTCGGACTATGTGATACCGCCGCGATTCGAACGCAGCTGGGACCTCGCCGACCCCACCAAAAAGCAAAAGATACACATCGTGCTGCATGTCGGCGAAAAGGCGCGCTACGACGTAGAGGAATGGCTCGGGCTCGAGAACGTACGCAAGACCGAAAAGGGCTATACCGCGCGCGGAGACGTGTTTGACAACGAGACGACGTTTGCAAAGCTGCTCTCGTTCGGCGACGCGATCGAGATCGAATCGCCCAAAGCTCTCGCCGTAAAAATACGCGCGGCTCACGAGAGCGCCGCGCGCAGATGATCTTTTGAATGCAGGGCGCCCCGTTTCGGGGGCGCTTTTTTCATGTCGCAAGCATCCATGCGGAGCCGCTTTTGAGATATATCGGCGCGCCCTCGCACATCCGAGCCAACACTGCGGGCGGCGCGCCCCATACTTTGAGCGATATGCCGCAGCTCTTCCCCAGCCCTATCGGCGTGGAGACCGCCTGAGCGAATATGCCCGACGCGTCCAATCTCGCCTTGACTCTCAATGCCGCCGCGCGCGAAGAAAATACGATCAAGTACATGTCCACCTCACGATACTATGTATCGCGCGGCATTATCCTAAGCGCGCCTCAATACAATATATTGATCGACGACGATGTTTGTGAGGTGAAAGATGATCTATTTGGACAACGCGGCGACTTCGCGCTTCAAGCCGCAATGCATGTTCGAGGCGATGATGCGCGAGTGCTCGGAGAGCGCCAACCCGGGGCGCGGCACACACGCCGACGCGCTCGCCTGCGCGGCGAGAACGGACGCGGCGCGCGAAGGTATGCTGTCGCTTTTGGGCGCGGACGAAAACTACGCCGGAGTCTTCACCTCGGGCTGCACCGAAGCGCTCAATCTCGCGCTGCTCGGGCTCAAAGGCTATCTCGCGGGCGGCACGGTCGTGACCACGGTCACCGAGCACAACTCCGTACTTCGCCCTCTCGAAAAATTGCGCGGCGAAAACGACGTAAAGGTCGTGTACGCTGCGCCCTCGCAGGGACTCGCAATCACCGCAGACGACATCGAGCCGCTGCTTGACGAATCGGTGCGATTGGTCGCGGTCAACGCGGTCTCAAACGTCACCGGGCTTGCCAACGACGTTGAGAAAATTTGCGACTTGTGTGCGCAAAGAGGAGTTTTCGTGCTCATAGACGGCGCGCAGGGCGCAGGGCACGTCAAGCCGCCGCTATACGAAAGGCGCGGCGTGATGTATGCGCTCGCCGCGCACAAGGGACTGCACGGTCCGCAGGGCGTGGGGATGCTAATCTTTGACCGCGACATCCCCCTCGACCCGATACGCTTCGGCGGCACCGGTACGGACAGCCTCTCGCTCGTACAGCCGCGCGGCATACCCGAAGGCTTCGAGAGCGGCACCGTCAATACGTGCGGCATCGCCGGCATGTACGCGGCGGCGAGATGGACGCAGCTCAACTTCGATCAGATCAACGCGCGTATCGCCGCGCTGTCCGAGAGCGCGTGCCGCGGCTTGTCGTCGATCAAGGGGCTCAAAGTGATCGCCGAGTCGCGCAGCGGCGTCATCTCGTTCACGCTGAACGGCTTCGACCCGTCCGAGATCGCCGACTATCTCAACGACAACAACATCGCCGTACGCGCGGGACTGCATTGCGCGCCGCTGATGCACCGCTTCCTCGGCACCGAAGAGACGGGCGCGGTGCGCGTCGGGATAGGATTTTGCAACACCCCGTATCACATAGAAAAATTGGTCAGAGTGCTGCGGCTGCTTGTCGGGCGGTGATCACTCCCCCGTCTTGAGCTTGTCGATCATCGCACGCAATCGCGCCGCCTGCACGTCGTCCAAAAAGGGACGGACGCGCGTGAAGAAGTCCTCGAGCGCGGCGTCGTCGAGTTTGCCTTCCGCCCTCGCGCGCTCCGCCGCGGAGACGAGCGCCGGGTCGAGATCGTCGTAATATCTTTTCATATGCCCTCCTGCCTTCGCATTATATGCCGCAGACGGGCGAAGCGCGACAGCGCAAGGAGCAAAATGAACGAACAGATTTTGGCGGCTCTCGCCGCCCAAGACCCCTCCCTCAAACCTCTTCTCGCCGCGATGAACGGCGGAGGCGACATGAGCGCGCTGCTGCCGCTGTTGATGTCGATGAACTCGGGCGCGCACGCCGAAAAGAAAAGCGCCGCCGTCCCTTTGCCGGACGACGACGCGATCAATGCGACTTTGAAGAGATTGAACTAGCGCGACGATTCGCGCCACGTATTCACTCGGCAATCAGCGCGCGCTTGATCTCTTCCGTTTTTTGCGCCCTGTGTGCGATATCCGCCCTTTCGCCGCGCGGCTCGCCTATTCCCGTTTCGTATTGAATACGGCACGGACTGCCGCCGAGGACGAGGATGCGGTCGGCAAGGTCGAAGCACTCGTCTATGCCGTGCGACACCATGAGCACGGTGCGCGGACGCGCTTTGAGCGCGGAAATCAAGTATTCGGTCAGCGACAATTTTAGCGCGACGTCGAGCGCGCCGAACGGCTCGTCCGTCAGCAGCACGTCGGACGGATGGCAGAGCGCCCTCGCGAGCGCGACCCTCGCCGCCTGTCCTCCGCTCATCTTGCCGGGCAGCCTGTTCTGCAAGCCGTCTATGCCGAGGCTGGAAAAGACGCGGTCAATCTCGGCGTTCAGCGCCGAACTGTCCGCATAGAGGTGCCCGACCGCGAAGCGCACGTTCTCCGCCGCGGTCAGCGCGGGGATGAGGCGCGGTTCTTGAAACAGGTATGCCACTCCCCTCTCCGTGCCCTCAATCTCGCCGCCGTGGGCGAGCGCGCCGGCAATGCAATTGAGCAAACTCGTCTTGCCGCACCCCGACCTGCCGAGAATGCAGACGACTTCGCCGTCCCCGACCTCGAGGTCGAAGCGGTCGAAGATCTTTTTGTCGCCGTACGACAATTCAAGCCCTTTCACCGACAGCATAGAGCCTCCTTGCCGCCCATGCGGCGAACGTCACAAAAAGTTCGGCAAGCGCGCCCAAGACGATCGCGATCACCGTCCAGCCGAGGATGCGATCGGTCTGCAAAAAGCTCTGCGCCTGCATCATCCCCACGCCAATGCTGTCGCGCGTCTGCGCGAGCACTTCGGCGGCGATCGTCACTTTGAGCGTCAGCGACAGCGTAGAGCGCACGCCCTCGACGATCTGCGGCGCCATGCACGGCAAATACATTTTCAGCACCCTCTTCGCGGTCGGGACGCGGTATATCTTCGCCATCTCGACCAGCCGCGGATCTACCGCTTCCGACGCGGCGATCATCGCCGAATATTGGACGGGAAAGAGGGTCATGAAGGTGACGATCAGCGGCATTTGACCGCTCGTCACCCAAAGCAGCGCGAGCATGAT
>CABKMX010000111.1 GCA_902373595.1 uncultured Christensenellaceae bacterium | reverse complement strand
ATGATAAGGCTTGTCAAACATAATTCTTACATAAAGTTTATTGATGAAATGTTTTTGAAATGCTTGATTCGCGTGCATACGGGTGATAGACTGAAAGCAGAGGTAAAAATTATGAAGAGACTTGCTTTGCCCATCATCCTCATTTTGGCGCTCCTTTCGGCGTTCACCTATCAAGATACATTCGGATACATCGGTGCGTTTTCGTCGGCGAGTTTCAATCGCAACATCGTCTCGGTCGGGGTGCAGGATTCCGTGCTCGATGAATTCGTCGTCGAGCCCGAATACGGCGGTTTCCGCTATATTTTGCTCAACATCGGCAGGCTTGACTTCATGACCGCCGGCGTCACGCAGAGATATGACGAGATGATGACAGAGTCGGGGATAGAGCACGAATTCTATCTCACCGACGGCGGACATGACTTTTCGACATGGTCGGACGGTCTGCACACGTTTGTACTGAACATCTTCGGTGCGGGCGACTCCGCCGATTGACGTTAGCGAGCGAATTTGCCGTCCCGGAGGGGGCGGCTTTTCGTTTATCGGTTTACAAGCGCGCGGTTTTTTGTTATAATGACAGTAACAAAGGAGAGAGGGAAGTATGAAGAAAATCATTTTTGTGGTCGAAGACGACGCGAGCATTCGCGACCTCTATGAGATGGCGCTGGACGAGGCGCAGTTCGAAGTACGCTGCTTTTCGGATGCGGAGAGCATGTTCGAAGCGCTCGAGAACAGGCATTGCGACTTGATCATTCTCGACATCATGCTGCCCGGGATGAACGGTCTCGCCGCGCTGCGCATCCTCAAGGGCACCGACTCCACTGCCGACATCCCCGTCATCGTCGCCAGCGCAAAGGGCGACGAACAGGCGAAGGTCGACGGGCTCGATATCGGCGCGGACGACTACATTGCCAAGCCGTTCGGGATGAGAGAGCTTGTCGCACGTATAAACGCCAATCTGCGCAAGCATACGGGCGGTGTGCTGCCGACGGTGATTACCGTCGCCGAGGTCACAATCAACGACAAAGAACACGAAGTCTATGTGAGCGGCGAACCCGTTCAACTCACGCTCAAGGAATACAATCTGCTGCATCTGTTGATGGAGAATGCCGACGTCGTCGTCAAGCGCGAGACGTTGCTTTACAGGGTGTGGGGCTATGACTACTATGGCGAGACTCGCACGCTCGACATGCACATCAAGTCGCTGAGGCGCAAGCTCGGCGAAACCGCCGCCGGCAAGCATATCGTCACCGTGCGCGGCGTGGGTTACAAGTTTTCATCCGAATGAAGGAGAATCTGCTCAAACGAATTTTTTTGATCTCGGCGGTGTTGTTTTTCATCGGCGTATTGATTTGTTTTGCGCTGTTCACGGGCGTCAACGTGATCGGCGCAAAGCGCATTTTGGACAACGTAATCGAAGAGAACGAAAGCGGCTTCGCAGCAATCGATTCGCGTGAGGAGCTGGTCGAGAGGGTAGAAGAGGTCGATTCCGCGCTGATCAGAATCAGTGTGCTGGCCGCGGACGGGTCGCTGATTGCCGACAATGTGTTCGAGCAGGACAGTGAGGTCGGTCTTGACGCGGACGCCGCCGCCGACGTGCTCGAAAGAGGTGTGCGCTACAGGCTGCAACGCTTGTACGGAGAGGGCGAGACCCTCTACGTCGCATACACCGCGGTGCAAAACGCCGCGCTCGGCGATATCATTGTCGTTTACGGTATCGATATCGACTTCAACGATCTCAACTTCTGGTTGCTTGCCGGCGCGTGCGCGGCAGGTTGGATTGTCATCACGCTCGCGACCTATTTCATTACGCGCAACTACATCACATCGGCGACCGAATCGCTCGACAAATTGAGGACGATGCTCGAGAATGTCAACAGGGGCAATTACAGCGAAATCTCCTACAAGTCGCGCTTCAAGGACGTCCAACAGATTGTCGCCAACATCAATGTCGCCGCACGCAACATCGACGATACAATCAAGAATTTGAAAAACGAACAGGTCAAGAACGCGTTCATTCTCTCCAATGTCGATCAGGGGATTGTCGCGGTCAATTCAAAGCGCAAAATTATCATTTCCAACGGTGCGTTTTCGGATATTTTCGGTTCAAATCCGGGGCTTGTGGGCGTAGATTTGAGTTCGGTGATGGGAGAGGGGGAGGAAAGAGAAAAGATATACGCCGCGCTCGATGAAGGGCGTTCGGGCACGATTGCCGACATCGTGGCGGACGGCAGGACATATCGCGTCGAAAACGTCGCCGAGCCCGAACATTGGCCGGAAGGATGGGGCGAGACGGGTTCGATGCTGCTGTTCACCGACGTCACTTACGAGGCCAATATGAGTAGGATGAGAAGCGAGTTTTTCGACAACGCGTCCCATGAGCTCAAGAGCCCTTTGACCGCGATTACCGGCTATGCGGAATTGCTCGATCAGCCGTCGCTGTCGGCGGCAAAGCGCGCAAAGTGCGTCGAGGAAATCCGCGCCAATGCCGGCGGTATGCTTGAGTTGATCAACAATATGTTGCGGCTGAGCCGGCTCGACAACGCAGACAGGCCGCGCGATGTTCGCAGGCTCAAGCTCGAAGAAATCTGCGGCGAGGCGGTGAAGAGGCTGGAGGTTCAGGCGGCGGAAATGGACGTCACCGTCAAGATAGAAGGCGCCGCGGAATGCAATGCGGACGAGAACGATATGTATACGATGATCTCCAATGTGCTTTCCAACGCAATCAAGTACAACAAGCGCGGCGGCAGCGTCACAATCAGGCTGACCCCCGAGGGCGACGGGGCAAAACTCGAGGTCGAGGACACCGGCATCGGCATTGCGCCCGAGCATGTCGGCCGCATCTTCGAGCGCTTTTTCAAGGTCGACACCGCGCGCACGCGGTCCAAGGCGCTCAGTACGGGGCTTGGATTGTCCATCGTCAAACAGCTCGCCGATCGCTACGGTGCAAAGATAGACGTAAAGAGCGAGGTCGGCAAGGGCACTTGCGTCACGCTGACTTTTGGGAGGTAATATGATTTATCCTATGAAACTCAAACCCGTCCTCAAATCGTATATTTGGGGCGGAGAAAAACTTGCGAAAAAATACGGCAAGGACGGCGGCAGCGTCGCCGAAAGCTGGGAAGTCGCGGCAAACGCTTCCGGCAGCAGTGTCATTTCGGGCGGAGAATACGACGGCATGACTCTCGTCGATTTTCTCGCCGCTCACCCCGAGGCTTTGGGTACGGAGGCGGCGAAATTCGAATTTTTCCCCGTTCTCGTCAAGCTTATCGACGCAGCGTCCAACCTGTCCGTTCAGGTTCACCCCGACGACGCCTATGCGCTCGCCAACGAGGGGCAGTACGGCAAGACTGAGATGTGGTACGTCGTCGAGTGCGAGCCCGGCGCCGGCATGTATTGCGGCTTCAAGCGCAAAGTCTCCAAAGAGGAGCTCGAGATTGCGCTCAACAACGGCACAATCACCGATCTTCTCAATTTCATCGAGGTAAAAAAGGGCGATTGTCTCTTCATCAAATCGGGCACGGTACACGCAATCTGCGGAGGCGTGCTCGTCTATGAAATTCAGCAAAACAGCACGCTCACCTATCGCCTCTACGATTACGGCAGAGTGGGCGCCGACGGTAAACCGCGCGAATTGCATATCGCAAAGGCGCTCGAAGTCACGGATACCGCCGCCGTCTGCCATCCGGGGGACGGCGTGAAAAAACTCGCCGACGGGGTCGAACAACTCGGCGCTTGCCAATACTTCACCGCCATCGTCTATGACACGACGCTCTGCCGCTCGACCGTGGTGACCGAGCGCTCCTTTTCCGCCTTCACCTGCGTCGACGGCGAGTGCACTATCACCGCAAACGGCATCGTCTGCCCCCTCCGCCGCGGCGACACCTGCTTTGTCCCCTCCGCTTCCGGCACTGTGATATTCTCCGGCAAAGCGACACTGATTGAAGCGAAGGTGTAGACGGGCAGTTATTCCGGAAATGATGCGCAGGAAATTATAACAAATATTTTTAATTTGCCAAAAATTGCCCTGAAAAATCGGGAGAATGTACCACGCACGGGACATCGAGGCGCAACAACGAAAAATTTTGATGCAACCTCTTTTC
>CABKMX010000110.1 GCA_902373595.1 uncultured Christensenellaceae bacterium | reverse complement strand
GGGTGCCGCTGCCGTCGCCGTACAGCATTCTGCCGAGGTTGAACTTGGACGATTGCAGCAACCCTTCCATCTCGGCGTCGAGCAGGTTGACGAACGCGCCGGCGCTGGATTGAGACGCCCTGATTGCCTTGTCGGACAGCTCGATCGTGCCGTACAGGTTTTTGAGCTCCAGCTTGAAGCGCTCGTAGTTGTTGGGCGCCGCAGCAGGCAGTGCGCCCGTCTCGGTCCCGGCGCCGACGCCGCCGTTGACGCCGTAGGGCACAAGCTTGATGATCTCCTTGCCCCATACGTCGGACGAAGTCTGCTTGATCATCGTGTAGAAGGGATTGACCCCGACGTTGAGTTGGTTTGCGACGACCCCGAGGTATACCGCCTTGAGGGCCTTTTCCGCTGTTTCCAATGTTACCATAACTAAAATCCTCCATTTTCGAGCATGCCCTTGAAGAACCGTCCTGCCTCGGCAATGCTCTTTGGTCTTTGAGGCGGAACGGTGTTTATTTTGCCGCGCGCCGAGATTGTCGACGGCGGTTTTGAGCGGCATAGCTCTTGCAAAAATTGCTTTATGACCTCCGCCCTCGTCTGATCGTCGAGGACAAAGCCTTGCTTGCCGCACTCGGAAGGCGGAGCGTTGACGCCGCCGCTTTCCGTCTCGGTGGACGGCTCTTTCTCTGCCTCTTGCTCGGCGTGCTTCCCGTCCCCGTCCGACGGCTTTGCGGCGCTCTCTTCGAGCCGACGTTTGAGCTGCGCATACAGCTGACATCTGCGCGTAAACTCGCTCTGAAGAGAGGCGTATGCCCTCTCCAATTCGCCAACATCGGCGAACTTGCCGCAAAAGATCTTTTCGCCGTTGTCCGCGCCCTCGGGCGGGGCGGCTTCGATTTGTTTTTGCGTATCCATGATACCCTCCTTTTTTGGTGTCCGTGTCTGTTATTCGCCGCTTTGACCGCTTTGCGCGGCTGCGCTTTCGGTCAAAAGCTGCATCATTTTGTGCTGTTTGATATGCTCGTCCATCTGCTCGTACAGCGTCCTGTCGCCGTACACTCTGTCCTCGAGCAGCGCCTTGATATGTTCGGCGATGTGAGTCTCGTGGTCGTCGTATTCGCACACGGAAAGCGGCTCTTTGCCGAGCGCGAGATTTTCGCGCATCGCCCTCTTTCTCTGGCACTCGTCGACGTCGCGGCCGCTCTCCCAATTGCCCATCCCGAGCATCTCAAGGATCTTGACCTTGGTGCGGCGGTCGATGCGCCCGTTTTCGTCCGCGAGCACTCCCATGCGGATGAGTTCGAGCACCATGTTGCGGCGGCTCGCGAGAGTGTCGTTGAGCTCGTTTTCGCAATCGAACACGAGGTCGTCGCAGCTGAGGTCGGACGCGGTGAAGTAGGTCAATTCGGGCTCTCCGTTTTCACCGGCGAGCCGCTTGAAGCGCACTCCCGTGCCGAATTGCTTGTAGAGGCGCACTATCTTTGCGCACACGTCCTTTACGCACAATCTGATCGAGTCGGACGTGATCGCAAGGCGGGTGTCGTCCTGTTCGACGAGCAGCGAGATCGCGGTGCCCGACATCGAGCCGTAGGTCTGCGAGTATTTGCTCAATTCGCTGACGCCGCTGATCGTGATGAACTCGGACAGCAGCCGCTCTTCCTCATAGCGGAAGTCGGTGGGCACGTTGCCCGCGTCCATGAAGCGCGGCTTGTCCGCACCCTGGCGATAGACGAGCACTTTGCCCGGGCTCAACCCCTCTTCTTCGAGATTGTCGATGTCGACCGAGCCGTCCTCGACGAGCAGCACGCCCATCGCGATGCGATTCATGAACTCATGCTTGCGGTTTTTGACCGCGTTGTAGCTGCGCTGCAGCGGAATCATTCTCTCGACGACGCTCGTTCCGAAAAAGCAACCCGTCTTTTCCAGACACTTCATCTGCGAAAAGGGAAAGCCTCTCTGTCCGTGATCGCCTGTGACGAACGGCAATTCCCCGAGGTGCAGCAGCTTGCCGCCGGCGACGATTGCGAGCTCTCCCTGGGGCTTTGAGCGCGAAGGCAGAGTGTATCTCTCGATGACGACGCAATGGTCGGGCACCGTCGTCGACGTCACCCCGAGCGCATTGCCGCGGCTCGGCGATCCGCCGTCCAGCGAAAACACGTCCACGTCCGTCCCCTCGACCTCGACGTCCCACAGGTCCTTGATTTCGGCGACCGAATACGCCTTGGCGTGTATGATCGAGCGGCACTCGTCGATGGGCGAGCACACGTCGTCGGGGAAGATCTCGAACGGCGGCACGACCGTAATCCTCGCCTCTCCGGCGCGTATTTCGCCGCCGTTCTCGTCAAAGCCGACCACCTCGCCCAAAGCCCCGTCCCAGACGGTCTTGAAAAAGCAGCTGCCCGTCACCTCGCTCCAACCGATCGCCTTGTTGATGAGCCGCGGCATGCCGTTCTGTTCGGTGACCGCCTTGATGAGCGCGGTCGACAGCTTGGCGGCGCCGGTATCGGCGTCGTCGCTGCTGAACGGCATCACGGTCACGCCGACCTTGGTGCGCGACAGCTTGGACTGCCTCGTCTCGACGATGGACGCGATGTGGTTGTAGACCTCCCTCTCCTGCCAAAAATAGCGGCTGTTCCCCTCGCCTATCTCGCCGCCGGGCAAGATTTCGCAATATTGGTTGCCCTCTACAAAATTCATGTTGAGCCGCCATTGCAATTCGAGCGGACGCCTCGCCTCGCGGCGGCGTTCGTAGTCCTCGGTGACGTCCTTGACGACGTCCTCGGCAAACACGCCGTCCGCCGCCGCAAACGGGCTTTGCGCCTCTTCCTCGGGGGCGCTCGTCTTGTTCTCATTCATCGCCTTTCACCTCTTCGTCCGGCTTTGTCGCCTTGTCCATCGCCGCGCATATCGCAAGGGCGCACTCCTCGCACAGCGCGATCGAGAAACGCTTGCTTCCCGTCTTTGAGAAGGAATACACCGCCCTTCCTCCGCAGCCGGGCATGTCGCAGCCCGACTTTACGCCTATCTTTTGCACCTTCATTTTTTCGCCTCCCCGTTCGTCGCTGTAGCCTTTGAGTTCCCTCAATTTGCTCTCCCTCTCGAGCACCGCCTTGATTGCGGCGGTGTCGGGCGGAACATACTTCATCGAGACGCGCCGCTTGGTGACGTTGTCGTTTTCGTCATACTCTTCGACGCTCTCTTCGACATAGTATCCGAGCGCCTTTTTGAGCATGATTCCGTCCAGGTCGTCCCCCTTTTTTGCGCTCGGTCTCACGATTTTCTTTGGCACGATTCACCTCCCGTTTTTTCCTGCCCGTGTCGACAGCAGGTTTCTTTTGTGCGCCCTGATCAACTTTTGCTTGTCCTTTTGGACGATTGTCAATTCGCCGTTTTCGCGGCGCGCGGGCTGAGGGCGCGACATCACGAAATAGCGCAGCGCGTCGAGCGCATGGTCGTCCTTTTTGACGGGGCTGTCGCCCGTGCCCCACCAATAGGATTTGAGCTCGCGTATCAAGTTGTCGCAGCACGAAAAGATCTTGATTCGCCCCTCGGCGAAGTATTGCTTTACCCTCGCTATGCCGCTCCACAGCTCCTTGTTGACCCTCGTGTCGACCGCGATGCCGTGCTCGAAAAAGAGTTCGGCGACGCTCTTGCTGCCCGACAGCGTGCGCTGACCGGCGGCGCTGTCGATGAGCGCGTGCAATCTGCCGTCGCTCCCCCTCTTCCAATCCAGCTTGTCGGCAAGGTCGAGTATCTTGTCCGCGTGATAGCCGACCTCTCTGCCCGCCTCGTACCACTCGCCGACGACATAGATGACGCCGTCCCAATCGACCGCGAAGAAGAGGCACGCGAGGGGGTTGCGAAGCCCGGGGTCAATCGAGACGTTCTCCTGCCACTCCTTGGGGAAATCGAACGGCTCGACGACGTCGCGCGACGGGTCGAATTCGCGGTAGACAGCCCCCTCCGACACCGAGAATCTGCCGTACCGCCTCATCGCAAGTTCGCTCTCGTCAAGGCTCGCCGACACGCGCTCGATCTCTCTCTTGTCGAGAAAGGGGTTGTCGCTCCACTCGATGTGCTCGTGCCACACCTCGGGGTCGCCGCCGCTGTTCATGTAGATC
>CABKMX010000109.1 GCA_902373595.1 uncultured Christensenellaceae bacterium | reverse complement strand
AGCCTTGACTTCGGTTGCCGACGCACCGAGCGGAAAGCCGACGACGCACGCGACGCCCACTCCGCTGCCGCGCAGCAGCTGCCTGCAAAGCGCGACGTACGCTCCGTTTACGCACACGTTGGCATAGCCGCGTTCCTTCACAATCTTGCACAATTCCTCAATGTCGGCGCGAGTCGCGTCGGGTTTGAGATTTGTATAGTCTATGTATTGTTCGAGTTGCATAACTCCTCCTATTCCACTTTGCAGACGATCCTGTCGCGAACGATCGGCTTTTCGTCCGACACGACGAACGCCGAGGCGAGCCTTTGGGCAAGTTCTTCGTCTCCGACGCGACTATAATGCAATGTCGCGAGAGGCTGACCCTTGTTCACCCTATCGCCGGCGGCGACGTGCAATTTGACGCCGACTTCGGGCAATATCGCATCCTCTTTGACGCGCCTTCCACCTCCCGCATCGAGCGTGACCGAGGCAACGGTCATCGCATTTATGTCCGATATGTATCCGCTTTTCGGCGCAAAAACCGTCTTTTTGTACTTGCTTTGAGGCAGATTTTGCAAACACCCCGGCTTGCCGCCGAGCGCATATATCATTTGCTCAAACTTCTCGTACGCCGCGCCCGAAGATATCGCCCGATCGAACGCTTCGCCGTCCGTACCGAGCTGCGCGCAAAGCGCCTTGGCAACCTCGTAGACGTCGCCCCTCTCTCTGCCCGACAGCACGTCGAGCGCGCAACGCACCTCAATCGCGTTGCCGACCGCGCTCTCGAGCGGCATGTCCATCGTTGTGACCAACGCCGAAACATTGCGTCCGGCGCGTCTGCCGATGTCGACCATGGTGCGCGCGAGCGTCTTTGCGTCGTCCTCGCCCTTCATGAACGCGCCCCTGCCGGTCTTGACGTCGAGCACGATGTTTTTCGCCCCCGCAGCGAGCTTTTTGCTCATCACCGACGCGGCGATCAGCGGCATACTGTCCACGGTCGCGGTCACGTCGCGCAATGCGTAAAGATACTTGTCCGCGGGGCACAATTGCGCCGTCTGCCCCGCAATCACTATCCCGATGTCGTCGACGATCTCGAAAAATCTCTCTTCGGAAATGTCGGTATGTACGCCGTCAATCGACTCCAACTTGTCGAGCGTGCCGCCGGTATGCCCCAACCCTCTGCCGCTGAGCTTGGCGCAGATCTTGCCCGTCGCCGCCATCACCGGCATGACGATGAAGCTGGTGCCGTCGCCGACGCCGCCGGTGGAATGCTTGTCGACGGTGGCGTCGCCGTAGCGCGACAGGTCGAGCATGTCGCCGCTGTGCGCCATCGCGTCGGTCAGCGTCAACGTCTCGCGCGCGTCCATGCCGCCCATCGCGATCGCCATCAGCAGCGCGGAATTTTGGTAGTCGGCAAAGGCGTCGAGGCGATCGATCCAAAAACGGATCGCCTCGTCGTCGAGCGAGTTGCCGTGCCTCTTTTCGGCGATGATGTCGGTGATCTTCATACTCATTTGCGCCGTCTTGCCGCGCTGTCGCACAGCGCGTTTACCGCACCCGGATCCGCCTCATGCCCCGTCTTGCCAATCTCGTAGAAGAGATCGGCGTCGTCGGTGACCTCCGCGCGGGCATAGCCCATCGCAAGCAGTCCCTCGCGCACGTCGTCGAAGAACGCGCGCCTTGCGGTCAGCGTGAACATCGGATCGGTCCTGAGACCGACGATGATCGCGTCTTTGCCCGAGGCGGAATAGGTCCACCCCGTCACGTTTTCAAACGAAGCGAGAAAACTCTCCACTCCGACATATTGCACTTCTGCGGCACGAATGTCGATATCCATACCGAAAATATGTCCCTTTGCGGCGGCGGTTATTCTCCGCTTTCCTCAAAACGCGCGACGTTGGAACCGTCGCCCCAGAGCTGTTCGAGCGAATAGGTCTTGCGAGTCTCTTCCTCGAAGACGTGGACGATGACGTCGCCGTAGTCGAGCACGACCCATTTGCCGCCGCTCCTGCCCTCGACGCGCAAAGCGGCGACGCCGAATTGCTTCTCCATGATCTCTTCGAGATTTTCGGCGAGCGCCTTGACTTGCGTCGTCGAGCGGCCGCTCGCAATCACGAACCAATCGGCGATCGATGTGAGCCCCTCGAGCGCGACGCAGGTCACGTCGAGCGCCTTTTTGGAATCGAGCGCCTTGCAAATTTCCTCTTTGAGTTGTGTAGTATCCATATTTCTCCTCAATTGTTTCGATAGTATTCCGCCGCGCGCAGCGTCAGCGGATAGATGTCCGCTCCCTTCTCGACGAGATAGTCGTACGAGCGGATAAGACAGGCGCGGAAGCCCTTTTCAAAGTCGCGCCTTATTGTGCGGCGCAGCTCTTCGACGCCGTCAAAGTCACGCGCCGGCTCGAGCATGTCCGCGCAAAAAATGAGCTTGTCGAGCGTATTCATGTCGGGCTTGCCGGTGCAGTGGCACGCGATCGCGCCGATCACCTCGCCGTCCGTCACGCCGTACTCCCTCTCCGCCAAGTAGGCGCCCATAAATTGGTGTTCGACCTCGCTGCCGACACAGTCCGCCGGGACGTGCGAGACGTCGTGCGGCTCGCGGCATATCTTCTTCGCGCAGTCGTGTAGCATCGCCGCCAAAAACACCTTGTCGCCGTCAAGCCCCAAACCGCACTCGAAATCGAGTCCGAGCGCGCAGACGACGGTGCGCTTGATGTGTTCGTACGTCTTCGGCAACACCGCGCCTTTCAGCTTGTCCGCAAGCGGCGTATACCAGTCGTAAAGCCCGTGCCCTTGCACGTACGCTGCGACCTCGGGCGAAAGCGCCGAATAGTCGCGCATGGACGCGAGATAGCGCGCCGCGGTCGACGATACGCCGTCGGGCATGAAGTCGTCGGCATATATCCTCGCCCCTCTGCCCCGCCAAAATTCGAGCGCGGCGGCAAAGCTCTCGTCTCTGTCCTTGCGAGGGAAAGCGAGCAATGGCACCTCGGCGACGACCTTGTCGGGCTCGCGCCACTTGCCCAAATCTATCAGGCTGTCTCCGCCGATGACAAAGACGCAGTCGCCGTATTTGTCGACAAGCTTCGGCAGCGTGAGATAACTGTAATGCACCGCCCCGTCGCCGCCCTCGATGGTGTCGACGGACATATCCGCCCTGTCCGCAATTGCCGCTTTGAGCATTGCGACACGGTCGTGAAAGTCGGCGGTGCACCGCTTGTGCGGAGGATTCGCCGACGGAACGAAGACGACGCGCTCGCAACCGAGCGCCAAAGCCCTCTCCGCCATTTGAATGTGCGCGGCGTGCGGAGGATCGAATGCGCCTCCGAGCAGCGCCGTCCCGTGCAAAGGTCTCATGACTCTATTATATAACATTTCGAGCCGTCAATCAATGATTCGGACAAAAAAACGGCGGCAATGCCGCCGGTATGCGCCGCAAAAACCTAGTCCGCCGCGCCCAATGCGACGGCGAACGCATAGGCGACGCCCTCAAATGCTCGCAAGCAACGTCTCGTACACTTCAATCGCTTCGCCGATCTCCTTCTCGCGGCGGCAACACTCGTTGAACCGCCACACTTTGGGATGCCTGGGGTCGGTGACCGCGACCATCGCGATGTCCGCGCGGTAACGCGGATCGTTCATCTCGTTGCGCGCGACTTTGAGCCGCATCAACCTGTCTTTGAGATCGTCGCCCTTGAACAGAAAGTCGAGAATCTCGTCAAGCTCCGTCTTGCGGAGCTGCGCCTGTTCGAATGTCATATGCGCCTCCCGTGCGCAAGATGCGCTCTTTCAATTCAAGCATATTGCGTTATGCGCGCTTTGTCAATGGCGGGAGACGATATTTTACATAAATTTTACATTACCGCGCAATGCTGAAGGTCACCGTCTTTTCGCCCGCCTTTCTGAATTTGAGTGTTTCGCTCTGCCCGGACAGCCCGCAGGTGACGACAATCGTCTGCGCCTTTTCGGATGTTATCGTCGCGGTGACCGTGCCTGTGGCAAGCGACCACGTCATATCGGTGAGCACCGCATTCGACTTCAATCTGATACCCGAGATCCTTCCGGAGTCGAATCCGCTGAGCGGCAGCGCGGGCAGCAACTGTACCGCGCCCGGCTTAGAAT
>CABKMX010000108.1 GCA_902373595.1 uncultured Christensenellaceae bacterium | reverse complement strand
AAAATACGGTCGGAGAGATCTGCAACGCGGTCGGCTTCAAAAGCCCGGCGATGTTCGCGGACGAATATTCGCGGTTTTTGTCAATGCTGCATGAATATGTGCGCGTGTTCAGCCCGTCGTCGGTGACGCTCGGCGGCAAAACATTCTCTGCCGCAAAGTTTTCGAACGAAATCTGCTCGGCGGTATTCGAGTATGTCGCGCTGGCTTGCGGCGACGCCGACGACATCGAAGTCAGACGTGCGCGAGGCTTTGCGCTCTTTGCCAAGGACCTCTACGAGTATGACGTGCTGTTCGGGGTGGAAAACGGCGAGCATGTCCAAAAGGTGTTGGCGCTTCTCGACAATCCCACGGGCAAGATTTCCAAGGGCAAGATAGAGAGTTACCTCAAGCTGTGCGGCTCCCCAAAAATAGCCTCGAACGGCAATGTCGTCGACATAGAGCGATATATCGCAGATATGCTTGGCAGGGGTTTGAGGGGCGCGCTCAACGCGCTCAAAACGGACGTCGCCGCCGCATATCTCGAGGTGCGCGCGAATGGCGCGCCCGATATCGACAGCACAATCGGCAACACAATGAAAAAATATGAAAAATTGTTCGCAAAATTTTGAGGTGAAAATATGAGTTCAATCGACAAGGATGTGGAAAGAGTCGCGCAAAATTGCGATTCCTCTGCGAGAATGGTCAGGCGCGGAGACCAATTGGTCGTCAAAATCGACGGCGAGACGGTCGTCACGCTCAACGACCGATACGGCTATATCAACGAGTACGAGCGCGCCGCAATCGAGAGAGGGATACGCAATTACCGCATCGAGCAGCGCCGCCGAGAAGACGAGAGACGCCGCCGAGAAGACGAGAGACGCCGCCGCGAGGAAGAGGAAAGACGCCGCCGCGAGGAAGAGGAAAGACGTCGAAAAGAGGAGGAGCGGAGACGGCTCGAGGCGGAGCGAAAGCGCGCAATCGCCGCGCTCGAAAAGGCGAAGAGTGACGCGGCGCAGCTTGTCGACGCGTCCGTAAAGGCGGCGGAATCGGCGGCGAAAACAATGCACGAAAAGATGAACGCGCTCAATCTCGCGGACGGCGGCGGACACGATGTGACAAAGTTCAACGCGTCGGTGCGCGAAGCGTCGAAAAAGATAGATGAAGAGTTGACGCGCGCACGCTCGCAGGCGCAGAAGCTGAAGAGCGAGATTGCAGGCTACGGCGCAACGCAGACGGAACAGGCTCTCGCCGCTGCCGAAAAGTTGAAGAGATTGAACAAGTCGGTTCAATGCAATCTGTCCGCGTGCGGATATGACGATCTCGAGAGGGAGAGAGCAGAGCTTGAGAGAGCGCTCGCCGAGCTCGCGGACGCGGAGAGAAAGCTCGTCAATCTCGCCTCGGGAAACGGCGCGGCCGCGGCGCGCGTCGCAGACATCGTCAAGATGGCGCGCGAAGTCAAGATTGCCTGCTCCGCCGACGCTCGAAAACTCGCGGAAGAGGTGGCAAAGAGGCTGGAGCCTCTCAAGAGCGAATTGTATGCCGACGCCACGAGCGCGCTTCGCGACGAGATTGACGCCCTTTGCGGCAGTCTCGCAGACGGCTCGGTGTGGAGAGGCGATTATTCGGTGCAATACGAGCGCTCGCACATCGCCGAAAAAGAGGTGAGAGAGCGCGCCGAACGCGCAATCGACGCATATAAGCGGCTGCTCGAGGCGGACTACACCGTCTGCGGCAGAGAGGAGGCGCTCGACGCAATCGAGTACGCAGCGCGCGCGATTGCCGAAAACAGCTCGGACAGCGCGGTCGGGGCGGAGTTGGACAGGCTAATCGAAACCGCGGCGAATCATGCCCAACAGGATAGGAACATCAAACATCTGTACCGCGACTATTGCGCAAAGCGGGACGAATTGGTGCGGCGCGGCGTGCCCGTCGAACAACTCCCGGGCTTCGATACGCGCGACTATGAGAAGCAGCGAGGCGTGCTGATTGACATGCTCGTCGAATCGGACGTCGAAG
Organism: uncultured Christensenellaceae bacterium; assembly: GCA_902373595.1. Classification (GTDB taxonomy): domain Bacteria; phylum Bacillota; class Clostridia; order Christensenellales; family UBA3700; genus Ornithoclostridium; species Ornithoclostridium faecigallinarum. The sequence goes on along the minus strand of CABKMX010000108.1, from coordinate 2,113 downwards.
AATTGGCAAAGCAGACCGAAATGAGCTTTATGGCGGCATGCAAAATCATGAACGACCTCGGCTTCAAGATGTTTGCGTGCGACCTGAGCGACGGCGCGGCGTACGAGGCAATCTTTGTCAAAGAGGGGCGCAACGGCGCTGCCTGGCAGATTGTCGCAGAGGGCGACAGGGTGACAAGACGGCTCGTCGGCATACAGCGTACAAACGGAGAGGTCTCGTCCGTCGACAGCCGCATGGCTGCCGCCGTTGAGGACGAGAATTCGGGCGACGACATAGAGTTCGTTCGTCGGCTTTCAGAGCTGTCGGACGAGATAGATTTGCCGAAAGCGGTGAGCTCCGGCGACGACAACGCGAGACAGGCAATCGAGAGCAACGGCGTCTTCGTGCTCGAGAGCGAAGAGGCGGAGAGAGAATACGACCGCCTTGTCGGAGGCGACGCGGCAAGTCAATCCGCTGCGCCGAGGGCTTCGATTTTCCGTCGGAGCGAAAGGCAAGAGTCGGTCTGCAGCAATGCGACTTCCGACGCGCGTGCGCAGCGCCGCTCCGCGCTTGCGAAACGCTATCAAAACAGATAGTATGCAGATCGAGCGCGTCATCGTCGGGGTCAAGACGCTGGGGCCCGGCAACCGCCTGGCAATCTGGGTCAACGGCTGTCACCGCCGCTGTCCGGGGTGCGTGTCGCCGCGGCTGAGACGCTTTCGTGTCGACCACGAGCGCGACGTAAAACAGCTGCTCGGCATGCTCGATTTGAGCGGCGTGGACGGAGTGACCGTCTCGGGCGGAGAGCCGTTCGAACAGCCGGACGGCATCGTCGAGATTGCCGAGTTTTGCAAGGGCAGAGGCATAGACGACATCCTCGTCTACAGCGGCTACACGCTCGAGCAATTGAGGGCGCGCCGCGACAAGTCGACCGACGACGCGCTGGCGGCGATTTCCGTGCTCATCGACGGAGAGTATGTCGCCGAGCTCGACGACGGAGAGGACAACCTCGCGGGCAGCCGCAATCAAAGGGTGATATTTTTGGACGAGAGGGTGAGACCGACGTACGAAAAATATCGCAAAAGAGAGAGAAAAATGCAACAGTTCCGAACGGACGACAAAGCGATCGCCGTCGGCATCCCCGACGCGGAGTTCATCCGTTCATTCAAATATGACAAGTAGGAGGAATTATGGAGTACTTTTTCGATTACATGCTCGAGCGCATTTCGGGCGATTCCGACGTCGCGAAGCCGCAGCTGTTTTTCGAGCGCGATTACCGCACGCCGGGCTTGCCGTATTCGCTGTTTGCAGTCACCGATGACTGGCTGGGCAAGCAGGACGTCTTCCGCAGTCTGACCGCAGGCAAAGCCAATGCGCTTAACAGCCTCAAGTTCGACAGCTTGACAATCGGCTTTGAAAAATTTGCCAAAGATTTTAAGAAAGTCGACAATTGCCCTGTCAAAATCGAGTGTGATTTCAATGAATATTTCAAAGCCGGCTGCCGCGTCAACCTCGCTTCGGACGCGTCTTCGAGCGGCACGGGCTTCATCTCTATGACAAAAAACGGGAACGAGGTCGCGAAGTTCTACTTCGCGGTCAATTTGAGGATGCGCAAGCGCGTGGGGTGCAGACTGAAGAGGAAAAACGACAAGCTCATCTGCTACTTGTCGTGCAAAAACGCGAGCGATAAGTTTGCCGTTGCCGCAATCGGCGATTCGAACAGGCTGCCCTGTCTCGACAACGACAGGAACGACTTAACCGGAGAGACGAAAGTCGTCGACCTTGTCTCGAAGAGCAAGACGCGCGTCGTCTTCGATCTCGGTGACAGCCCCAAGGACATGAAGTTCTCGTTGTTCTTTGCCGACGCGGACGGGTGTTTGGACGCCGAGACGGCGAAGAAGTACTATTTGCTCGACATCTACGAAAACAACACCGTAGAGATTGTCCACCCAAAGACGGAGTTCATTCTCAACTATTCTTGCCCCTTCTGTCACAACAAGATGAACGCCGATCTGGTCAAAGAAATAGGATATCGCTACGCCTGTAAGGCGTGCAACGGCGAAATGACGTTGGATATCATCGGCGGCCACGGCAAAGACATGATATGTGCGAAAGATTACAAAAAAGAACAAGG
>CABKMX010000107.1 GCA_902373595.1 uncultured Christensenellaceae bacterium | reverse complement strand
TTCTTTTCGAGCGGCGACCGCCGTCCGCCCGAATCCCCCGCGCCCGCCAAGCCTGTCAAGCAAGAAGAAAAACCCTCGGGCTGGTGGGGCGCGCTGGGCTTCTTTGCGCCCACCGTCGGGCTTGTGCTCTACCTTGTCTGGAACGAAGAGTTCCCCAAGCGCGCCAAAAAGATAGGCAAATGCGCGATCGCCGGCTTTGTCGTGTCGTTCGTGGTCACGCTCGCGTTGTGCCTGTTTACGGCTTTGCTCCCATTGATGCTGTGAGCTCAAGCGCCGCCTCGAGCGGCGCTTTTTTCTGCCCGATTTTCTCCTTTTGATCGCACATTTGCGCCGCATGCAAATTGCTTTTGGCGCCCTGCCCGCCTCGCCTTCCAGCTCCGCCGCCCTTTCCGTCAACTTTCCGCGCGATATCTTTTACCCCCTCGCTATCGCTTGCAATCGCCGCGGCGATGTAGTATAATCTTTTAGCAACCCCAAATGTCGCTATAGCTCAGCTGGATAGAGCGACCGCCTCCTAAGCGGTAGGTCGGAGGTTCAAATCCTCTTAGCGACGCCAAAAGACGCCCCGACCCGGAGCGTCTTTTTCCTATGCGATCCCGAAGAACTTTTCAAAGAAATTCAAGAGCCGCTGCCCGCCTTTTTATGCCGAGCACCTACACTTCGTCATCCGAGCGCAACACATTGTAGATCTCTTTCGCCATAGTGCGCATGATCTTGCCGATAGGTCTTTGCTGTCGGCTGTTCGGTTTTTTCGTTGCCCGTCTTGTCCTGTTTCAAATTTTACGTCATATGACGCGTTTTTTGAAATAGGCTATTCGCAAATGCGTCTCAGCTCCTCGATGGGACCGCGCAGCGCCTGCGAGAGGGGCAGGCGGCAGTCGCGCACGTCGGGGACGCGGCGGAACGTCGTCAGCTTGCGCATGTTGGTCATGCGGTAGCGCGAAACGGTCTCGATCACGCTTTCGCGATAGTCGGCGTTGCGCTTGAAGACGCACGCGGTCAATGTGACGGTGAGCGGCGTGCCGGCGTATTTGACGCTCACGCCGTCCGACAACTTGCCGATCGGCATGCCGTCGACGGCGACTTCCGCCTCGGCTATGTCGGCAAAGTCAAGCGTCCAGCTTCTGTCCTTGGGCAGCATCGAGAGGTCTCCGCCTCCCGCCTCGAGCTTGAATGTCAAGCGGTCGCCGTCCGTGCTCACGCTCATATGCGTGATGACGAACGCGCCGCCGCGATAGTCCATGCTGAGCCCGTCGTCCTCGTAGAGGTCGTACTCGCCGCTGCCGCGGAACACCTTTATGCACAGCGCTCTGTCAGGCTGCAAGCCGTTGTCGTCGCCCGAAGCGTACATCGGGACGATCGCGCCCTCTTTTGCGAAGACGGGCATTTGGTGGAGCGGTCTGAAAACGCGGTATTTTCCCGCCTTGTAGCGGTTGCCGGTGAAGATGTCCGTCCACTCGCCCTCGGGCAGCCAGACGTCCGCCCACGCAAGAGAGGTACGCCTGTCGGACGGGCGCACGATGGGGCTGACGAGCAGGTTTTTGCCGAACATGTATTGAGTTTTCGCCTCGTATGCCTCGGGGACGTCGTAGCCGTAGTACATCGGCTCGCACAACGCGCGCCCCTCGGTGTGAGTCGCGTGGTTTTCGGAATAGAGATAGGGGATCAGCCTGTGGCGCAGCCTCAAAAACTCGTCCGCGGCGCTCTCGCCGAGGCGCGTACACTTCCACGGCTCCTTGCCCATAAACTCGTTGGATGTGGAGTGCAGGCGGTTGATGGGCGAAAACACGCCGAATTGCAGCCATCTGACATAGAGTTCGTCGTCCTTGATTCCCCATTGGTGACCGCCGATGTCGTGGCTCCACCAAGTGTAGCCGACGTTTGCCGCGGTCGCGGTCATATACGGCTGAAATTTGAGCGAGCGCCACGTCATGAACGAATCGCCCGAGAAGCCGACCGGATAGCGGTGCGAGCCCTCTTTTGCGTAGCGCGACAGGATGAGCGGCCGCTTGCCCTCATCCGCTTGGTCGAGGGTGTGGTAGTGGTTGAGCGCCCAAAGCGGATCCAGCCCGGGCACGTCGCTGCGTTTGCCCTGCTGCCAATCGATCCACCAAAAGTCGACGCCCTCCCTCTCGTACGGCCTGTGCACATCGTCGAAATATGCCTTGATATAGTTCTCGTCCGCGAGCGAGAACGGGATCTGCGCCCTCGTCGCCGGGTCGACGCCGACCGTCTTTGCGACCTCGGGATACATGTCCTCGAAGAAGCGTATCCCCTGCGCCGGGTGCACGTTGAGGGTGATGCGATAGCCCATCTCTTTGAGCTCGCGGAACATCGCTTTGTAATCGGGAAAGAGGTCGGTGTTCCAGCTGTATCCCGTCCAGCCGGGCATGCGCGTATTGTACATTCTGTCGATCGCGCCGAGCGAAACGCGCGGTCTCGCCTCTTCGCCGAACTTGCCGACGACGTCGACCCAATGCCAATCCATGTCGATCGTCGCGATCGTGATCGGCAATTTTTCGCGCTTGAAGCGGCGCATCAGATCGAGATATTCATGCTGCGTATACGCCTTGTAGCGGCTCCACCAATTGCCCAGCGCATAGCGCGGCAGCAGCGGCACGTCGCCGCACAACTTGAAAAAGTCTGCGATACAACCGCGGTAATCGCTGCCGTACGCGAAGAAATAGAGGTCGCGGCAAGGCGGTCTTTGCACGATCTTGTCGCCGCGCAATATCAGTCCGTCCGAGTCGTCCATCACCGCGACGCCGCCGCGCGAGACCAGCCCGTCTTCGAGCGGCACCGCCCCGTCGCAGCCGTCCAGCGTGCGGCGCGTCCCCTTGAGGTTGCCCTTACGGAAGTTGCGCACCCGCCTGCCGTCCTTCAAGACGATCTCGATCATTTTGCGCTTTCCGACGTCGTAGACAAACCGCGTATCCGCGGTGACGATCTCGACGACATTGCCGCTCTGTCCGCGCTCGAACGTCGGAGCGTCGAACGCGCGTCTCCAAACGCGCTGAGTCGGCTCGTCGCAAAACGCGCCCGTCTCCACACGGAGCAGACGCGGCGTAAGCACTGTGAAGCGCACGTCGCCGATTGTCAACATTTGTCTTGCCGCGCTTGCCGACGGCACGTCGATCTCGAATCTCTTCATAATTCCCTCATATGCGGCGGTTCCGCAATTCCATTATAAGGCACACGCGCGCGCACGTCAACATATATTTTGCGCCCGCGCCCTCGCCTTTTCCGCCGCCCGAGCGCGCTTGACAAACGTCTTTTAGCCCTCGGATAGTGATAACTTTTGCTTTTGCAACCTTAAAAAACGGCAGTTAACGCATACTTTTTTCACTTTTTTGCAAAAATATATGCGTTAACTTGAAAAAGTATAGCGTTTTAGGCGTTTCTTGTTTGCGCCTTTTGCCGCTCAAAAAAAGGCATCGAAAAAGCGCGGAGCTTCCGCGCTTTTTCTCTGTATATTGTGTTTTGCCTTACAATTTCACGGGCATCCCCGTCTCCAAAGACTTCTTTGCGGCGATGCCGATCGCGACCGCCTGCAAGCCGTCCTCGATGCCGACCGAAACGGGCTTGTCGTTGACGATGCAGTCGACGAACTCGGTGATCTCCTTGACATACGCCTGCATATATCTTTCGAGGAAAAAGTAGAGCGGTTTTTCGGCGGTGACGCCGTTTGCGTCCGAGATGACCGCGCTCGACTTACAGTCGTTGGCGATCGCCACCTGACCGAGCGCGCCGAACGCCTCCGCCCTTTGGTCATAGCCGTAGGTCGCGCGGCGGCAGTTGTCGATGACCGCGAGGGTGCCGCCCTTGAGCTTCATCGTGATGATCGCGGTGTCGATGTCTCCGGCTTCGCCGATCGCCTTGTCGACGGTGACTCCGCCGACCGCATAGATGCTCTCGACCTCGTCGCCGGACAAGAACCTGACCATGTCGAAGTCATGGATGGTCATGTCGAGGAAGATGCCTCCGCTGACCTTGATGTACTCGACCGGGGGCGCGCCGGGGTCGCGCGAGCAGATCTTGAGCACGTCGAGGTGCCCTATCTTACCGCTTGCGATCGCGTCGCGGACCGCCTCGAAGTTGTGGTCGAAGCGGCGGTTGAAGCCGACTTGATATTTAACGTTGCTTTTGGCAAGAGC
>CABKMX010000106.1 GCA_902373595.1 uncultured Christensenellaceae bacterium | reverse complement strand
GCTCAGCGAGACCGAATCCATGCAAAAATGGCTCGAAGTGTTCGGGCAATACGTCGACAACGATTGAGATGAAGAGACTTTTGACAGCGACAATTTTGGTGCTGGTGTGCGTAATCGCGCTTTGCGGATGTTCCGCGAGCGAGGAGGAGCGCACCTATCGCGACGCCGCCGACGGCAGGTACGGCGACGCGCTTTCGCTGTCCGGAGAAATTGCGCAAGGCGGCAAGATCGTCCGCGAAGTCGTCTTTGACGACCGCCTCGAGGGGTGGCACTATCTGGGCGTGACGGCGCGCGCCGGCGAGACGCTCACCTTTGAACTCGGTGAAGAATATGCCGAGTACGGCTTGACCGCCGTCGTCGGCAGAGGCGGCGAAGAGGAGCGCACGACGCTCGTCGGCGAAAGCTGCGAGTGGACGCCGTCCGTCTCGGGTCAGGTCGAGGTCTTCCTCGGAGACTGCATCGGACGGGACGCGGGCGGATTGACGGTGTCGGGAGGCTATCCATCGTCCTACTACCGCGCCGGCGTCGACCGCACTTCGGCTGTGAGCGCGGACGCGATCATAGACGGCACGACCGCGAGGATATATCTTTGCGGCAACGGTACGGACGGCTATGACGCCGCAAAGACCGCGGTTTGGTGGCGGTCGGCGGCGCAGATGATATTTGAGTTTTTCGATGTCGATTTCGGCGTCGGCGAGGGCGTCCCGATCGACATCTTCGTCACCGGCGGAGAGCTGCGTGCGGACGCCGAAGAGGGCGCGGTATTCGTTCCGGCGTCCATGGCGGCGGACGTCTTTGATTACGACCGCTTGACGAGCGGCTCTGCGTGGAGCGTGCTTTGCAAGGTCGTCGAACTTGTCGCGGGCGGCGAAGTTTCACCCGAAGAAGAACGCTGGATGACGACGGTCGTCTATGTCTTGATGACCGACAATGCGGCGACCGGCGGCGGTTCGCCCGAGGGCATAGGCGGCGGCGCGACCTGTCTCGAAGCGACGATAGAGGGGGTGGAGCCGGACGTTGCGGCGGACTATGCGTTCGCCGACCTGCTGCACTCGTTCGGCGCGGACAAGGCGGTGCGGTTCATCTCCGCCTACGAGAGCGGCGAAAACTTCGCGGATGCGTTCTATGCCGCCGCGCTCGAGGTCTACGGGCTGGATGTCGCAAACTTTTTGACCCTTTTCGGGCTTGAAGTTTCGGACGAGGTGCGCGACGCGGACGCGGCGGAGTATGTGCCGGTGCAGAGCAGCTATACGCTCGGAGCCAACGCCTTCAACGCGACGGGCACCGTCGTCAAGGCGGGCGAGAGCACGGCGTTCGACTTTGCGTCTTCCATAGTGACCACGGCGGCGGACTACATGGTCGAGGTCAGGTCGGATCACCCCGAGAGATGGAGCGAGAGGGACGGCATTTGGTACTATACGCCGGCGGCGGGCGAGGTCGAGGACGTGTTCGAGCTGGTCGTGACCGCGGACGGAGAGGAGCATGCGCTCGAAGGCAAACTGACCTACGACATCACGGTCGGCAACGTCGCGGTCTATGAGAACGTCCCCTATCGCGAGATAGACGAGGCGGTCGACGGGTATGAGGACGCTGCGCCGACCTATGTCCGCGCGACGGACACGGCGGGCGTGCCCGAGGCGCAGATTGAGGGCGACGAGTCCGTCTATGTGCTCTCCGTGGGCACGGGCAGCATTCAGGTGGACAAGACCGCCGAGTACGAGATACATCTGCGCAGCCGCGGCGTGGTCAGGGTGGACTTCGGCGTGCCCGAGTATACGTTCACGATGTTCCGCAACTCGCTGACGATTGACGAGTATTTCGGCGAATTGTACTATGTGTTGGAGCTGCAAGAGGGGGTCGTCTACGATTATGAAGTGTACGCGCTGTCGACCAAGGGCGGCGGCTTTGCGAGCCTCGGCATACGCGAGGCGGGGTCGACCGACGCGGTGACGGACATCGGCAAGGGCATGTTGATCTATGACGGATACGACCGCGCCGACGTGGACGGATACGAGGCGCTCGACGTCAAGCCGCGCGGCTTTGACATACAGCCGGCGGAGAGGGTCGCATTTGACAACTCGGTCATCGTCGCCGTCGACGCGCCCGAGGGCGAGACAGAGGCGAAAAACGCGTTGACGGACGGCGACAGACACACCGTCTATCAAGTCGCGGGTGCGGCGGCGGAGCAGAGGTATGCGCTCACGCTCAACGGCACGCGCTTCGATTGGTTCGGTTTCGACTGCACCGTGGGAGGGCTTGGCTATCGCGTGCTCGTCGGCGAGAGCGCCGAAGACGCGCAAGAGGCGGCGAGCGGTACGACTCGCGTCGGATTGAATTATGTCGACTTGGCAGCAAGCTCCGCGGCATACGTCGCGCTGGAATTGACGGCGGACGCGCCTTTTGGCGATTGCGTCGCCGATCTTTCGGTCGGGACGACCATGCCCGAGTGCGAGGTGGTGCCGTCCGAGGCGTCGGGAGTGTTCTATCAAGGCGGATGGGACGCGCTCGGCGGAGTGATCGGCGTCAACGGCACGGTGCTGCGCAGCTACGGCAGAGACGCGGCGGTCGAATATTCCTTCCGAGGCGAATACATCGCCGTCTATTGCGCCAAAGGTCCCGACTACGGCAACATGCTCGTCTACCTAGACGGCGTGCTTCAAACCAACGTCGACCTCTTTTCCGAGCGGGACGAGTACGGCAGCCTTGTCTGGTCGCGGCATTTCGGCGCAGGGGGAGAGCATACGCTGCGTCTTGTCGCCGACACCTCAGAGGACGCAATCAACCTCGACCACTTCGGCGTCATCTTCACCGATGCGGAGCAGGCTCCGCCCGAGTACGGCAACCTCACCTATCTGATAATCATCCCGGCGGTGCTGCTTGTCGTGCTGATCGTCTGCCTTTGCCTCGACGCCAACGACAGGCGCAAGCGCCGTATGCGGACATCGAGCGCGTCGAAGAGCGACAAGTCTTCGGACGACAAAAGCTGACATACGCTGTCATATTTTCAAGACGGAAATCGCCGGTTTTTCGGCGATTTTTCGTTTTGGAGTTCAAAACAAAAATCCGCGAATGTAAAATTTATGTAAAATTTTCAAGGCAAGTATTGCGCTACCTCCGCCAAAAAGTTAAAATAACATTGAAGAACGGTGTAAAGACACCGAAGGAGGTACAATTATGAGCGAGACGGAAACTCAAGCGGCGATCGACGTGCCGCAACAAGAGGCAAAACAAGAAAAGGTCAAAAAGGCGTATCGCTATCCCGAGAAATTGCGCCCGTTCGTGCATCCGGAGTTGTCGTTGGCGGCGATTGCTTGCGTTTGCTCATTCGTTTGGGCTGTGGTGTGCAAAGTCGTGTTCATATCAAACTTTTGGGGTTGCTATTTCTTTCCGCTCGTGGGACTGGCCGTGAATGCGATTTATGCCTTTGTCGCACTGTTTGTCGGCAAAAAGCTTCACGGCAAGTTCAACATCATCAATTGGCTTGCGCCGGCGATACTTGCCGTGGCGTTTGCGATCGACACTATCGCAGAGTTGCAGACAATAATACCCGGGGACAACTACCCGGGTTGGTTTCCCGAGACCACAATCTACGCGACAATAGACGGGTATGTGTTGCAGAGTGTCTACCCGGTCGTGGAAGGGTGGAAATATTCCGGCAAAATCATCTTCTTCCACCAATATATGCCGTCAATGTTGGTTGCGTTGACGCTGTTGGCTGTCTTTACAATCATCCCGTCATTGGTCGCGTCCAAGCATCTGCCCGACTCGGCCGGAGAGACCAAGACGATGTTCCGCCTGTCCGTCGTGTACGGAGTAATCTTTGCGGTGATAATCGGTTTGTTGATTGGCTATATGGTCAGAATTGCAGCCATACACGAGGCGGTAAAGGCGGCGGCGAACATGCTTTTGCTTTGAGTAAGAAGAATGCGGAAAACAATGAAAGACCGTCGAAAACTCGGCGGTTTTTCGTTTTTATACTCAAGACAAAAACGCGCGAATGTAAAATTTTTTCGGGGGGGTTGCTTCTTTTTTGCTCGAATGTTAAAATAGAATTGAAATCGGTGTAAAGACGCCGAAGGAGGTAAATTATGAGCGAGATGGAAACTCAAGCGGCAATCGACGTGCCGCAGCAAGAGACAAAACAAGAAAAGATCAAAAGGGCGTATCGCTATCCC
>CABKMX010000105.1 GCA_902373595.1 uncultured Christensenellaceae bacterium | reverse complement strand
GCTCGGACGTTGATATTCTCTGTCCCCGTTGCGGAAAGCTCGTTCGCGTTGTCATAACCGTAACGAATACGAATTGCACCCCCACTGATGCCCCTAAAAGGGCGGCAAACGAATTGAATTAGAGTTAGTCCGGCTATGCCAGACTTTCTTTTAGTCTTATCTATTACAGCATAGATTTTCAATATCGTCAATGCTTATACGCTTTCTTGATTGCTTTGATTGTAGGTTTACAATACCCCGATTCGCGCGTAACAAAGGCGGAACGCAGGTGCGTCTGCGCTCCGCCTCGTCTGTGCGTTTTGATCGTCAAGCATTCTTTTCGGTCAATTCAAAATGCATAAAGACCTCCCAGCCAATCACTTTCTTTCCGTCCTCGATCACCTCGCTGCCGTCCTCGCCGACTACGATCTCGGGCTCGCTCAAAATCTCCGCCCAAAACGACTGAGTCATGCCTTTGAGCGCGAACACGTCGTCCGCGCCGTCTATCTCGCCCGTTTGACCATTGTACGACCACGACGGACGCGTCTCGCCGTCAAAGGTGAAGCTGATGCGCATTGCGGTGTCGGTGACATAGTCGATGTTGTACGACTTGAAGCCTTTAAGCGTCGCGCCGTTCAGCCACAGCCTGTTGTCCCATTCCGCCGCCGCTTTTTCGCCCCCCGTGACGATCAAGTCCTCTTCGTTTCCGGGAGCGGTCAACGTGACTTCTGCGCTCTCGAACTTCAATTCGCATATGACCGTCTCCGCGCTGCCGAAATCTCCGCCGATCACGGGTCCCTCATAGCGGTAGGTCACTCCGTTATTTACGCAGATAGCGTACTCTCTCTCTACGCCTCTGAACTTGGCTGTTCCCGTGTACTTGTCGCAAGCCACGCCGTTCACATCCTCGGTGCCGGCATTCGTCAGCTTCGAAGTATCGAAGTCGATGCTCAACGCGGCAGGCAGCGAGTTGTCGACGACGCTCTCCGCGGTGCCGGCATATTCGCCGACCGAATAGACGAATTTCAATTCGGCGAAGTCGGCAAGCCCGCTGTACACTTTCGCGCTCTGTCCGCCGAACACATACAGCTCGCCGTTCACGCTCACCATATTGCCGTCTTTGTCAAAGTCAATCGTCGGCATGTCGCCGCTCGGCTTTTCCTCTTCGCCCCATTCGCCCGACACGGATTGAGTGTAGCCGTATTTGCCTTCGCCCAGCTTTTGGGCGACGCTCGCCGTCTGCACGCCCCACTCTATGCCGAAGAACTCCTCGGCGGTCGTCTTGAGCGCGTACTCGAAGATCGTGACGCTCCACACAATGCCGTATTCCTCCATGTCCTCCACGTCGTAATATGCCGCGTCGATCCTTACAACGTACTTGCCCGTCGCGTAGACGGCGTTCCACACACCTTCGCTCTCAAAGACCGAAACGGCGTCCGCATATTCTTTGATCGCGGCTCGATACGCCTCGATTGCCTCGGTGGAGACGTTTTGGTCGGTCAAATAGGTGATGTCGTCGAAGTTCTCCTCCGCATATCCTTCGGGCGCTTCCCATGCAATCGCTTCGTTTGCGATCGCCGTATCCATGCCCCAAACAAACGCGTCCGTCTCAATCTGCGGTCTGTCGTCGGGGAATGCCTGCCCCGGCTCGCCGTAGTAGGTGACCTCGTCGCCATGCACTCCTTCGCTGTCTTCGCGCTTGAGCACGAGGTCGAGCTCTTCGTCGTACCACAACGTCACATATCCATTGCGCAGCTTGACGACATTTCTGCCTGCGACGACGTCGCTGCCCTCGTCCGTCCACAGCGGTCCGCCGTCCTCGGCGACGCCGTCGAACGAGCCGTAATGGGACGGCGTCAGCCATTCCAACACCTCGTCGTAGAAGCTGCAAAACTCCGCCGGAGTGATCGCGACCGCGTCGGGATTGGGCATGCCGTCCGCATCCGTCTCGACCAACAGCCCGCCGTCGGCGCGTCGGTATATGTTCACCATTTCGTCGCGAGTAACGACGATGTACTCCTCGTCGACGCGGACGGTGTATTTGTGAGTGATGTTTTCGTCAAAGATGTCCTCAACGTCCATCCTCACGACGAGCGGTTGAGCGGCGTAAATGAACACGGGCAGGGATTTTTGAGTCACGGAGATCGTCACTTCTCTGCCGTCGTACCTGTCCTCGATGGTGCCGGTGCCTTGCCCTGAGACGAACACTCGGTATTGATCGTATTTTGCGCCGTTGACGCCGCCGTCGTCATATACCCACTCGCCATAGCCGTCCTCACGCCAGCCGTCTGCGACAAGCTTTTCGCCAAACGCCGCAAACTCATCGTCGTCCACGCCGTAGACGTAGAAGCGATCGGCGTAGACTCCGTCCTCGGGTTGCTCGACGTCGACATACCAGCCTTCCGCGCCGTCAATGCCGTCAAAGGGCATTTCGTCCAAGCCGAACGCCTCTTTCATCTCGTCGACGGGCATTTGAGCCTGCAATTGCCCGACAAGGGGCAGAGCGAGCAACTCGCCGACATGGTCGCCCTCTTCGACCGATACGAGGCTGCATCTGAGCGTCGAGGACGGATCGTCCCATCTGTCTCTGCCGCTGTATTCGAGCACGAGCCCCGTCGCTTTGTCGATCCAAAATTCGGCGGTCCAGACGATATCCTCTTCGCCGTCGCCGTTGACGTGCACGTCTGCGGTGTATTTTTCGCATTCAAAGCCGGCGATCGTCTTTGTCTCGCCCGTCTTAACGCGGTTGCGCGACCCCATGTAATTAGCCTGCGCAGAATCGAGTCTTGTGAGGGTATAGTCGCTCACCACGTCGAGTTCGCGTCTCTCGCCGAGGCGCTTGCGCATCCTGTCGACGGTGTAGTTGTCGCGCGTCGACTTGTCGAACAGCCAAAGATGGGTCTCGTAGTCGAGCTTCCATTGTGCCGACTCGATCGAGTCGTACGAGACTTCGTCGCTCGAGAAGACGTCGCCGTACGCCGCGCCCGCCTGTCCCATCGTGACTACCTCGACGCCCGTATAGACCACCTCGCCTTCCTGCTTGTTGCCGTCCTTGTCCTCATAGAGGTCGTTGTACGTCCTCTCGTATTTGACAAAATAGGTCGCGCTTTCGTATCCGTCGGCGAAAGACGTCTCGTTTTCGGCAGTCGTGTTGGCGACCCGTATGTAAAGCGTCCACCAAGAGCGCGACGCAGTCATATCCGTGGCGGCGACGTAATCGACATCGCACTCGAACACCTCTTCGTCTATGATCGTGCTGCACCGCCATATATCGCGCTCGTAGCCGTCGTCCGACTCATGGCGCGAATCCTCGGCAAGCGTAAAGCCTTTGCCTTTGCAGAACGCGACGACGCTGTCGAAAGACGGCTTCGACGCGGAATCGAACTCGAATTCCACCGACAGATATGCGCCGTTTTTTCCCTCTTCGACGCCGATGATGCGGCTGTTTGCCGGCTGTTTCATGCCCGAAAGCCCGAAGCGCGCCCACACTTCGTCCGCCGGCATTTCGTACACGACCTGCTCGTCCGGCTTCATCACAACGGTCGCGGCGATCATTTCCGTGCCCTTGCGGATGATGAAGGTCATCGAGCTCTTGCCCGTGTACGCGGTGTAGATCGTGCCCTCGACGTTATACTCGCCGGCATAGGTCATGCCCGCGTCCTCGCACGACTTCTTGTACGCGTTATACTTTTCGTCTGTGACGTTCGTCGCCCTGAACGCCTGCACATTCTCCGTCGCGGCGAACAATTGCTCGAGCTGGGCGAGCGCCTCTTCCTGCGTGATCGCACCGCCGTCGCCCGGCTCCGTTATGCTCGGCACGTCTATCCCTTCCAAGATCATGTCCTTGATCTCGTCCTTGACGTCCTCCTTGCCCAGATCCGTCTTTTCGCCGTCAAATTGCGGCAAAGTGTCCGACGCTTCGGGCGGTTCGCCCCCTCCCCCGTTGTTCGGATCGGTGTTGTCGCCGCATGCAAAGACCGTGCCGCAAAGCGCAAGCATCAATGTGATCGTGATGAGTATCATCCAAAATTTTTTCATTCCAAACCTCCTTGTCGCATTCATTATAACACGGCATTTGCCTCTTAAGCAATAGCAAACACACTTTTTTTGCCGCACTTTTTGCAAAATCAGTTGCAAATCTCATTGTTTTGTCGCAAAGCGACAAACTCGCCGCCGAAAATTGCATGATTTTGTGCAAAATTTTGTTCTGCTTCCGAACAATATCACCCCTTCGCTCCACCTTTTTATCACCGTGCGACATACCTTTCGTCG
>CABKMX010000104.1 GCA_902373595.1 uncultured Christensenellaceae bacterium | reverse complement strand
GCACACCGCTCACCGAAGAGGACTACGACAAGTACTTCCCGATGGATCCCGATGTGTTGTATTGACAGGATAGGCGCGCCGTCCGAAAGCTACGAGGCGGCGCAAACAATAAGGGATGAGGAGATATGACAATGAAGTTTATGACGCTTGAAGAGTATAAAAGGCAAGTTGCAGAAGACTTTAGAGAGCTTTGCGAGTTCTACCCCAAAGACGAGGTCGAAGCATACCTAAAAGAGCACGAGCAGGATATCGAGCGCGGCTATTGGGAAGCGTTGTCGGTAAGCAAAAAATGGGGACGTAACGAGATAAGCCCATCCGGTTGCGCATACGTCATGTCATTAGAGTTTTAACAACATACCCATCAAACATCAAAGCGATCACCCGAGCGGTGGTCGCGCATGCAAAAGCCGTGAAAATTGTCAAAAGGAGTGTAAAGAAATGACGGACAAAACAAGAGAAGCAATAAAAGGAATGATGGCGGGGCTCGGAGCGAGTCGCTACAAGAAAGCAAAGCCGTGGAAAGGATATGAGGTTTATGAGCCCGTATACCAAGAAAGGGTATGTATAGGGCTACCGATTTTTGTGTTCGTCAAAGGAGATGAAGTGCGTCTTGCAGATGACGAGGAAGCAATGGAATATCTTGACTATTCAACGCCGCCCGGCGAGGACGACGAAGATTAAAACACATCGCCGCCGTCAAACGCCCGGCAAAATTCGCGTCATCGCGCAAATTGTTGCAAATTGCATATTGACAAAACGCGAGATTGGTGGTTTAATAGAATCAAGAAGATGAGGAGGAAACCGCATTGGACAAAGTTATCACAGTCAGCAGACAATTCGGCAGCGGCGGCAGAGAGTTCGGCAAAAAACTCGCCGCGGCATTGAACATCCCCTTTTACGACAAAGATCTGATCTCGCTCGCCGCAAAGGACAGCGCGATGTGCGAGGAGTTCATGACTCACCACGAAGAGAGCGCGCCCAACATGCTGTCGAGCGTGTTCTATTCGGCGTACTTCATGCCGATGTCCGATCAAATCTACATCGCCCAATCCAACGTCATCAAGATGTTGGCGAAGCAGGGGCCGTGCGTAATATTGGGGCGTTGCGCGGACGCGATCCTCGAGGATTCGGTCAAGATCTATGTCCACGCCGATCTTGCCAAGCGCGTCGAGCGCAAGAATGCATTGGGGCTTGACGTTCCGCCCGAAAAGATGGAGGCGCACGTCAAAAAGATAGACAAAAAGCGCAAAAAATATTACGAGTTCTACACCTACAAAAAGTGGGGGCTTGCCGAGAATCACGACCTTTGCCTCGACAGCGGGCTCGTTGGAGTGGACGGCTGCGTCGCGACGACGCTCGAGTTCCTCAAACATCTGCAATAACGGGCGCGCCACGCGCTTTGCGGCAAAGGCGGCAGTGCCGAAAGGCGCAGGTATTTGACCGCGGCAATTTTCACAAATCGCAAAATCGGGAGAACACCCCGATTTTTTGCTGCAAAAGCGTTGACATCGCCGCCGAGGCTTGATATTATATAAAGGCAAAATACTTTATAAAGTGAAAATACTTTATGGAGAAGAAGGACAAGCTGTACATCGGCGTATACAACGACTATTACGGCGCGCTGTTGACAGAGCACCAAAGGGAAGTGGTTGCGGACTACTACGACCGCGATCTGTCCCTCGCCGAGATTGCCGACGCGCGCGGCATTTCGCCGCAGGGCGTACGCGACGCTCTCAAGAGGGCGGAAAAGCAGCTTGAAGAGTTCGAGCAAAAGCTCGGGCTGGTCGCGCGGTCGCGCAAGCTGTCGGCATTGATAGCCGACGCGGCGGCAAAGTCGACAAACGACGCTCAAAGGGCGATTCTCGACGCCGCGCAAAAATTGTTGTAAGGAGGTCAACTATGGGGGCATTTTCTTCGCTCAGCGACAGGCTGTCGCACATCTTCAGCAAGCTCCGCGACAAGGGCGCGTTGACCGAGCTTGAAGTCAAGCAGGCAATGCGCGAGATCCGCATCGCGTTGCTCGAAGCGGACGTCAACTTTGCGGTCGTCAAAGATTTTGTCGCCAAGGTGTCCGAGAAGGCTGTCGGCGAGAGCGTGCTCAAAGGGCTCAACCCGCCCCAGCAGGTCATCAAGATCGTCAACGAAGAATTGATCGCGATGATGGGCGGCACAAGCAGCAAGATCGAGATCTCGCCCAAGCCGCCGACGATCATCTTGATGTGCGGACTTCAAGGCAGCGGCAAGACGACGATGTGCGGCAAGCTGGCTGTGATGCTGCGCAAGCAGGGCAAGAACCCGATGCTCGTCGCGTGCGACATCTATCGTCCGGCGGCAATCAAGCAATTGCAGGTCGTCGGCAAGAACGCCGGCGTTCCGGTGTTCGAGATGGGGCAGGTCGATCCGCAAAAGATCGTCAAGGGCGCGCTCGAACAGGCGGAGAAGAACAACAACGACATAGTCATCGTCGACACCGCCGGCAGGCTTCACATCGACGAAAAGCTTATGGACGAGATCTCGGGGCTCAAAAAGACTTTGAACCCGTCAGAGATTTTGCTCGTCGTCGACGCGATGACCGGTCAGGACGCGGTCAACGTCGCGCAAAAGTTCAACGAGGTCATGGACGTCACCGGCGTCGTGCTGACAAAGCTCGACTGCGACACGCGCGGCGGCGCGGCGCTGTCCATCAGGGCGGTGACGGGCAAGCCGATCAAGTTTTGCGGCATAGGCGAAAAGCTGTCCGACATCGAGGTGTTCCACCCCGAACGCATGGCGTCGCGCATCCTCGGCATGGGCGACGTGCTGACATTGATTGAGAAGGCGCAAAACGCCTACACCGAAGAAGAGGCGAAGGAGATGCAGCGCAAGCTGCGCGAGCGCGAGTTCACGCTCGACGACTTCCTGTCGCAATTCGAAAAGGTAAAGAGCATGGGCAGCATGCAGCAGATCTTGCAGATGATTCCCGGCCTTTCGGGCAAGCTCAAGGGCGCCGATCTCGACATTGACGAGTCCAAGATTGCGCACATGAAGGCGATCATTCAATCGATGACTCCGCGCGAGAGGCGCGACCCCGACAGCATCAAGTCGTCTCAAAAGAAGCGCATCGCCGCCGGCAGCGGC
Organism: uncultured Christensenellaceae bacterium; assembly: GCA_902373595.1. Taxonomy (GTDB): domain Bacteria; phylum Bacillota; class Clostridia; order Christensenellales; family UBA3700; genus Ornithoclostridium; species Ornithoclostridium faecigallinarum. Next base: position 1,190 of record CABKMX010000104.1, on the reverse strand, counting down.
ACGAGCATCCAAGACGTCAACGGCGTGCTCAAACAGTTCGCCCAGACTCGCGACATGATGAACAAGATGCAGAGTATGGGCAAAAGAGGCTTCGGCAGATTCCCGTTCTGACAGACACGGGCACCAAAAAACGATAAAAATATTCTTACAAAAGGAGAACAAAAAATGGCAGTAAAACTCAGACTCACCAGAATGGGCGCGAAGAAGGCGCCGTTCTACCGCGTCGTCGCAATCGACGAGAGAAAGGCAAGAGACGGTCAATACCTCGACAACATCGGCTACTACGACCCCCAAAAGGAAGAGGTCAGGATTGACAGCGAGAAGGCGCTCTATTGGCTCGGCGTCGGCGCTCAACCGACCGACACCGTTCGCGCGCTGCTCAAGAAGAAGGAAATCATCAAGTAATATGGAAGAACTTGTCAAATATCTCGTCTCCCAGCTCGTCGACGACCCCGAGGCTGTCTCGGTCGAGAGCTCGGAGCAGAACGGCATCACAGTCATCAACATCATTGCAGGCAAGGATGAGATCGGCAAGGTCATCGGCAAGCAGGGCAGGATAGCGCACGCAATCCGCACGCTCGTCAAGGCGGCGGCAGGCAGCAAGTCGCGCAAGATTTCCGTCGAGATTATAGAGAGATAATGCTCAAAAACAAGGTCGTCATCGGCAAGGTGGCGCGTCCGCGCGGAATTTCGGGAGAGGTCAAGATCGATCCTCTCACCGACGATCCGCGCCGCTTTTTGTCACTCAAAAGCGTCTATGCGGACGGCGTCTTGCACAAGGTTATCAAGGCGGCGGTAACGCCTGCGGGGGTCTTTGCCGCGCTCGAAGGAGTGGGCGACAGAGACGCCGCCGAGGCTTTGCGCGGCGCGGTGCTCGAGGTGGAGCGCGAGGATGCAATCAAGCCCGACGGCAGGCAATTCATCGCCGATTTGATCGGTTGCGAGGTGCGGCTTGACGACGGCACGGCAGTGGGCGTTGTGGACGACATCTTGCAATACGGCGCCGCCGACGTCTATGTCGTCAAGGCAGGCAAAAAGTCGGTGATGTTCCCTGCGCTCAAGAGGCTGTTCGTGTCCGAAGATCCCGAAAGGGGAGTCATCGTGCTGGACGGCAAGGTTTTCGGCGAGGTGGCTGTCCATGAAGATTGACGTCGCGACACTTTTTCCCGAGGCGTTCGACGGGCTCAAGG
>CABKMX010000103.1 GCA_902373595.1 uncultured Christensenellaceae bacterium | reverse complement strand
CAAGGTCGTGATCGGCTTTGCCGGCTCGGTTGCGGACGCATTCACGCTCAGCGAAAAATTCGAGAAGATGCTGCAAAAGTATTCGGGCAACCTGATGCGCAGCGCGGTCGAGCTCGCCGAGCTCTGGCGCGACGACAAGTATGTGCGCAAGCTCGAGGCAATGCTCATCGTCGCCGACAAAGAGGGGATGTATCTCTTGTCGGGCGTCGGCGACGTCATTGAGCCGGACGGCGACGCATGCGCGATCGGCAGCGGCGGCAACTATGCGCTCGCGGCGGCGCGCGCGCTTTTGACCGAGACCGATCTGTCTGCGGCGGAGATAGCCCGCAAGTCGCTCAAAATAGCCAGCGAACTGTGCGTGTTCACCAACGACAACATCGTCGTCGAGGAGGTGTGAGATGGAACAGTTCACCCCAAAGCAGATAGTCAAAGAGCTTGACAGATACATCATCGGGCAGGACGCGGCGAAGAAGGCGGTCGCGATCGCGTTGCGCAACAGATATCGCCGTTCGCAGCTTCCGCAGGCTCTGCGCGACGAGATCACGCCCAAGAACATCATCATGCAGGGTCCGACCGGCGTGGGCAAGACGGAGATCGCAAGGCGTCTCGCCAAGATCGTCAACGCGCCGTTCGTCAAGGTCGAGGCGACCAAGTTCACCGAGGTCGGCTACGTCGGCAGGGACGTCGAGTCGATGGTCCGCGATCTTGTCGAGGTGTCGGTGCGCATGGTGCGCGATGAGCGCAGCCGTGCGGTAGAGGCGACCGCGCGTCCCGCGGTGCTCGCGCAATTGACCAAGGTGGTCGCGCCGCACCGCAAGAGCGCCTATCCCGATCTCGGCGAAAAGGAGCTCTTCGACGCGGTCGCGAAGGAGATCGCAAGCGGCTCTCTCGACGACCTCAAAGTGGAGATCTCGCTGCCCGAAAAGACAAAGAGCCAACAGCTTCCGGGCGGCATGGAGATCAACATCATGGACATGATGGGCGGTCTCTTGCCCAAGCGCAACAAGGTCAAAAAGGTCACGGTAGCTCAGGCTTACCGCGCGCTCATGGAGCTTGAATGCGAAAAGCTGATCGACCCCGACGCGCTGAACGCCGAGGCTATCCGCCGCGCCGAAAACGAGGGCATCATCTTCATCGACGAGATGGACAAGATCGCCGCAAAGGGCAACACTTCGGGACCCGACGTGTCGCGCGAGGGCGTGCAGAGGGACATTTTGCCCATCGTCGAGGGCTGCACGGTCAACACCAAGTACGGACCGATCAAGACGGACTACATCTTGTTCATCGCCGCCGGCGCATTCCACATCGCCGCTGTGTCCGACCTCATCCCCGAACTTCAGGGCAGGTTCCCGATCGGCGTCAAGCTGGACAGTCTGACCGCAAAGGACTTCGTCCGCATCTTGACCGAGCCGGACAACGCGATCCTGATGCAATACACCGAGCTGCTCAAAGTTGACAACGTCTCGCTCAAATTTACCGACGCAGCAATCGCCAAGCTCGCAGCCGTCGCCGAGGCGGAGAACGAGAACAGCGAGAACATCGGCGCGCGCAGACTTCACACGATCATGGAGACGCTCTTGGACGACATCTCTTTCAATGCGGGGAACGTCGATCAAATGGTCGAAGTCGTCGTCGACGAAGAGTATGTGCTGTCTCATCTCGACAAGACGATACGCACGCTCAACCTGCACAAATACATTCTCTGAAAACAGGAGCCCGTGTGCATAAAGCGCACTAAGCAAAGAGGAAAAATGATAACTTTACCAAAGGGAACAAAGGACGTCACCCCGTCCGAAGCCTACAAATGGCACTACGTCGAAGGCGTGGTCAGAGGCGTCGCCGCAGAGTATTGCGTCGGCGAAATCCGCACCCCCGTCTTCGAACACACCGAGCTGTTCGCACGCGGAGTCGGCGACACCACCGACATCGTCAACAAGGAGATGTACACCTTCGACGACAAGGGCGGCAGGTCGATGACATTGAAGCCCGAGGGCACCGCCGGCGTCGCGAGGGCTTTCATCGAGCACTCGCTCTACGCCGACGCTCAGCCGACCAAGATGTACTACATCACCCCGGTCTTCCGCTATGAGAGACCGCAGTCGGGCAGACTTCGCGAGCATCACCAATTCGGCGTCGAATTTTTCGGCAGCGCGTCGCCGGCGGCGGACGTCGAGGTCATCTCGCTGCTGTACACCGTCTACAAGCGGCTCGGGATCAAGGCGCTCAAACTGCACCTCAACAGCATCGGCTGCCGCGAGTGCCGCAAGGACTACAACGCCGCGCTCAAAGAGTATTTCGGCGCGCACATTGACAAGATGTGCCCGACCTGCCGCGAGCGGCTCGCAAAGAATCCGCTTCGCATCCTCGACTGCAAGGAAGAGGGCTGCCGCGCGATTGTCAAGGACGCGCCCGTCGTGCTCGACTATCTGTGCGACGACTGCCGCGCTCACCACGAGGCGGTCTGCAAGGGCTTGGACGCGCTCGGGATAGACTATGCCGTCGACCCCGGGATAGTGCGCGGTCTCGACTACTACACGCGCACGGTGTTTGAGTTCGTCACCGAGGACATCGGCGCGCAGGGCACCGTCGGCGGCGGCGGAAGATACGACAAGCTGCTCGAGGATATCGGCGGCAAGCCCTGCCCGGGGGTCGGATTCGGCACGGGCTTGGAGAGGATAATTTTGACGATGGAGGCGCAGGAGCTGCCGTTCGGCGAAGAGCCGCGTCCTATGGTCTACATCGCGCCGATCGGCGACGCCGAGCGCGTCGAGGCGACCAAGATGGCGTTCGAGCTTCGCGGCGCGGGGGTCGCGTGCGACACCGACATCGTCGGGCGCGGATTCAAGGCGCAGATGAAGTACGCGGACAAGACGCGTGCGAGATATTTGATCGTCGTCGGCGGCGACGAGCTCGCGAGCGGCGTTTTCAAGATAAAAAACATGGACAACGGCGCCGAGACCGAGGTCGCGAGGGCGGACCTTGCGGCGTTCTTCTCGGCAAATACGGAGAAGTGATATGACAGATTTTCTCAACGGAGCAAAGAGGACGCACATGTGCGGACAGCTGCGCGCGTCCGACATAGGAAACCGCGCGACGGTGATGGGCTTTGTCGCCAAGTACCGCAATTTGGGCAACCTGCTGTTCGTCGACGTGCGCGACAGGACGGGCGTCGTCCAAGTCGCTTTCGACGACGGCTGCGACCGCGGCGTGTTCGACAAGGCGGCTTCGGTCAGAGGCGAATATGTCGTCTGCTGTTCGGGCGTCGTGCGCGGCAGAGGCGCGAACGTCAACAAGAGCATCGCGACCGGTGAGGTCGAGATTCTCGCCGACGACGTCAAGATATTGTCCGAGGCGGAGACCGCGCCGTTCGTGATCGCGGACGACGTCAAGGCGAGCGAGACTTTGAGGCTCAAATACCGCTATCTCGACCTTCGCCGCAAGCCTCTTCAAGACATCCTCGTGATGCGCGACAAGATCACGCGCACCGTGCGCAACTACATGGGCGACAACGGCTTCCTCGAGATAGAGACGCCGTTTTTGGGCAAGTCGACGCCCGAGGGCGCGCGCGACTATCTCGTGCCCAGCCGCGTCCACCACGGCGAATTTTACGCGCTGCCGCAATCGCCGCAATTGTACAAGCAATTGCTGATGATTGCCGGCATGGACAGATACTATCAGATTGCGCGCTGCTTCCGCGACGAGGATCTGCGCGCCAACCGTCAGCCCGAGTTTTCGCAGATTGACATGGAGATGTCCTACGTCGAGGATTCCGAGGACGTGATGGCGATTGCCGAAGGGCTCGTCAAAAAGCTGTGGAAGGACTGCCTCGGGATAGAGCTCAAGGACAAGTTCCGCCGCATTCCGTACGCCGAGGCGATGGACAGATGGGGCAGCGACAAGCCGGACACCCGTTACGGACTTGAACTCGTCGACGTCACCGATATCGCCGCCGGCACCGACTTTTCGGTGTTCAAGGGCGCGATTGACGCGGGCGGCTGCGTGAGGGCGATCAACGCCAAGGGGCTGTGCGCGTCGATGACGCGCAAGGACGTCGACGCGTGCGTAGACTTTGCCAAGAGTTGCGGCGCCAAGGGGCTTGCCTACACGATGTTCAAGCCGGACGGCAGCGTGACCTCGTCCTTCTTCAAGTTCTTGACCGAAGAGCAGATTGCCGCGCTCAAAGACAGGCTCGGCGCTCAGACGGGCGACGTGATATTTGTCGCCGCCGACGCGGACGGCATGCTCGTGCGCACCGTGCTCGGCTCGCTGCGCGTCTATCTCGCGGACAAGTACTCGCTGTATGACAAGAGCAAGTTCGACTTCCTTTGGGTCGTCGACTTTCCGTTGCTCGAATACGACAAGG
>CABKMX010000102.1 GCA_902373595.1 uncultured Christensenellaceae bacterium | reverse complement strand
AGATCATGGCTCGAAAGGGAGTCGCCGCGGTCACTTGTCCGTGCAGCAACCTCAAACTCGCAAGCGGGATCGCGCCCCTTGCCGAGATGAAAAAGAGGGGCGTCAAGATCGGTATCGGCACCGACGGCGCGGCGAGCAACAACGCGCTCGACATGTTCCGCGAGACCTACCTTGCGGCGGTGCTGCAAAAGTGCGCGACAGGCGACGCGGCGGCGATGGGCGCGGAGTTTGTACTCGGGGCGGCGACGCGCGCGTCCGCTTACGGGGCGGAAGGTATGGATGCGCTCGCGCCGGGCAGCAGCGCCGACTTTGTGCTGATCGACCTGCACGCGCCAAATATGCAGCCCGGCAACGACATCGTCAACGACGTCGTCTACGCAGCGGGCAAACACAACGTGATTATGACCGTCGCAGGCGGCAAAGTCGTCTTTGAAAACGGCAAAGCCGACGTCGGCACCGACTATGACGCGCTCGCCGAAAGGTGCCGTTCGATCGCAAAGAGGATTGCGGATGAGAGAGCAAGAGCGTAAGAAAAAACGGCGCGTCCGCACCGCGGTCACGATCGCGTTCACGCTCGTCGTGATCGGCGTCGTTATCGGGATCATGTTCGCGGTCGACAGCTGCGAGCAAAAGACCTACCTCGACATGGGGCAGACCTACGAGGACGGGGACAGACGGCTGACCCCGACAGATATGGACGTATTCCTCGAAGGAGAGACGCTTTACGTCTTCTTCACGCTCGAGGGGAGCGGCGTCGCGATCGACGACTTGAAGTTGGACGGCTGCGAGGTCGTGTATGAAAGATCCGTTGCCGAAAAGTACGGCTTCACCCTGTTCGAGGGTGAGGAGCTGAACGGGACGGGCACGGTGATGTTCGCGGTCGAGCAAAAGGGGTACGAGAGAGAATTGACATACCGCAAGGCGGTGTTCAGAGTGGGCGTGCTGACACCTCAAAAGTGAAGATAACGCACACATAAACCAAAAAATAAAATTTGCGGCAACGCATAATGTATAGGGAGACGCAATGATCCAAGTAACCGATCTGACGCTTCAATTCGGCGGAAGAAAACTGTTTGAGGAAGTCAACCTCAAATTCACCGAGGGCAATTGCTACGGCATCATCGGCGCGAACGGCGCCGGTAAATCCACCTTTCTCAAGGTGCTCTCGGGCGAGATAGAACCGACGCGCGGACACGTGTCCGTCGGCAAGGGGCAGCGCATAAGCGTGCTGCACCAAAACCAAAACGACTTCGACGACTGCACCGTCATGCGCACCGTGCTGCTCGGGCACAAGAAGTTGATGGACATCTGGGACGAAAAGGACGCCCTCTACGCAAAGCCCGACTTCTCGGACGAGGACGGAGTGCGCGCGGGCGAGCTTGAAAACGAGTTTGCCGAGCTCGGCGGCTGGGAGGCGGAGAGCGAGGCGGCGTCGCTGCTCAACGAACTCAAATTCGGAGAGGAGTATCACGACAAGCTGATGAAGGAACTCGACGCCAAGCAAAAGGTCAAAATCTTGCTCGCGCAGGCGCTGTTCGGCACCCCCGACATCCTCATCCTCGACGAGCCGACCAACAACCTCGACGCAAAGAGCGTCATGTGGCTGGAAAAGTTCTTGCTCGACTTCAAGAATACGCTGATCATCGTGTCGCACAACCGTCACTTCCTCAACAAGGTGTGCACGCACATCTGCGACGTCGATTACGGCAAGATCAATATGTACGTCGGCAACTACGACTTCTGGTACGAGACCAACCAATTGCTGCAAAAGCAGGCGCGCGAAGCCAACAAAAAGGCGGAGGCGAGGGCAAAGGAGCTGCAAGACTTCATTGCGCGCTTTGCCGCCAACGCGTCCAAGTCGAGACAGGCGACTTCGCGCAAAAAGGAGTTGGAAAAACTCACGCTCGAGGACATCAAGCCGTCGATGCGCAAGTATCCGTACATCAACTTTGAGTTTTCGCAAGAGCTGGGCAAAGAGGTGCTGACCGTCGAGGGCTTGACCAAAAAGGGGTTCTTCCACGACGTCAGCTTCACCGTTCAAAAGGGCGAAAAGATCGCGTTCATCGGCGAGAGGTCGGTCGAGGTGTCCATGTTGTTCGACATCCTCGCCGGCGTCGAAAAGCCCGATTCGGGCAAGATTGTCTGGGGCAAGACTGTCACGACGGGCTATCTGCCGCAAAACTTCGACAGCTTCTTCGACGGCTGCAAACTCGACCTCGTGAAGTGGATTGACCAATGGTCAAAAGAGCACGACGAGACCTATCTTCGCAGCTGGCTCGGCAGAATGCTCTTCTCGGGAGACGAGGTCAAAAAGAGCGCGAGCGTGCTCAGCGGCGGCGAAAAAGTGCGCTGTATGATGGCGCGAGCGATGCTCACCGCCGGCAACGTCCTCATCATGGACGAGCCGACCAACCACCTCGACCTCGAGGCGATCACCGCGCTCAACAAGGGGCTGATCAACTACAAGGGCTGTCTGCTGTTCTCGTCGCATGACCAGGAATTGATGCAGACCACCGCAAACCGTATCATAGAGATCAACGGCACAAAGACATTCGACAAGCTCACCACTTACGAGGACTACCTCGAAATGAGCGATTGAGGAGGAAATATGGACAAGCAAAACGAGACCATTCTCAAGATTTTGAAACAGGACAGCCGCTTCACCGCGGCGCAGATCGCCGCCGCTTCCGGCATGACAGAGGCGGAGGTGCAGGGGCGCATCACTGCAATGGAGAACGAAGGCGTCATCTCCGGCTATACCGTGCTCACAGACATCGAAAAGGCGGATGAGGACGCGGTCGTCGCGCTGATCGAGGTCAACGTCACACCGATGATGAGCGCCGGGTTCGATTCCATCGCGCGCAGCATATGCCGCAACGAAGAGGTCAAAGACCTCTACCTTATGAGCGGCAGCTACGACCTCGCCCTCATCGTCGAGGGACGCAACCTGCGCGAGGTCGCGCGCTTTGTGTCCGAAAAGCTGTCCGTCCTCAAGGACGTCACTTCCACTTCGACCCACTTCATCCTCAAAAAATATAAGAACGAGGGCGTCATCTTGGATCGCGAGAAAGAGAAGAGAGAAGAATTGATATGAACTACGACAAGTACTTCACCGACACGGTCAAACACATCAAGCCGTCCGGGATAAGGAAATTTTTCGACGCCGCGTCCATATATAAGGACGTCGTGTCCCTCGGCGTCGGCGAGCCCGACTTCGACACCCCGTGGACGGCGCGCGAGGCGGCAATCCGCAGCATTCGCAGCGGCTTCACCCACTATACCGCCAACAGCGGACTCATCAAACTGCGCGAGGAGATTGCGCGGTATATGTCCGTGCGCTTCGACCTCAAATACGACCCCAAAGACGAGATCTTCGTCACCGTCGGCGCAAGCGAGCCCATCTATTTGATGCTGCGCACGTTCGTCGGCGAGGGCGACGAGGTCGTCGTCCCCGATCCGTCGTATGTCTCGTATGCGCCCAGCGTCGAGTTGTGCGGAGGAAAGGCGGTCAGCGCAAAGTGCAGGGCGGAGGATTCGTTTGCTCTCACCCCGAGCGCGCTCGAAGAGGCAATCACTCCGAGGACAAAGGTGCTCATTCTGCCATATCCCAACAACCCCACCGGCGCAATCATGACCGGACCGCAGCTCAAAGCGATCGCCGACATCGTCAAAAAGCACGACCTCTTTGTGCTGTCCGACGAGATCTATGCCGAACTCACCTACGGCGGCAAACACGTCAGCATCGCCACGCTCGAAGGCATGCGCGAGCGCACCGTCGTCATCAACGGGTTCAGCAAGGCGTTCGCGATGACCGGCTGGAGATTGGGCTTTGTCTGCGCGCCGCGCGAGGTGGAAAAACAGATGCTCAAGATCCACCAATACATCATCATGTGTGCCCCGACAAGCGCGCAATACGCCGGACTGCAAATGCTCAAATCGGCGTTTGAGGACAACTTCTCCGCGGTCGAGGAGATGAGAGAGGAGTACAACGTGCGCCGCCGCTTCCTCGTCGACAGACTCAACAAGATGGGCTTGACCTGCTTCGAGCCGAGAGGCGCGTTCTACGTCTTCCCGTGCGTGCGCTCGACGGGCATGGATGGAGAGCAGTTCGCAGAGAAATTGATTGAGAGCAAAAAAGTCGCCGTCGTCCCCGGCGGAGCGTTCGGGGAGAGCGGCAAAGACTTCGTCCGCATAAGCTACGCATACTCGCTGTCCGACCTCAAAAAGGCGATGGACAGAATCGAGGAATTTGTCAACGAATTAAGTCAAAATAAATGACATTGTCGCGAAAAGCCGTTTTGTCGCAAAAAGACGGCTTTTCAGGCGTCGAAAAAATTTTTAAAAAATTTGCAAAAAACAGTTGACAGATTTCAAAGCAAGTGGTATAATGCAACCGTAATCAACAAGAGCTCATAAT
>CABKMX010000101.1 GCA_902373595.1 uncultured Christensenellaceae bacterium | reverse complement strand
GACGACGTTCCACTCGCTCTCGCGGCTGCTGCCTGCCTCGTTGCCGACCCAACGCACTTCGCTGCCCACATTTGCGGAGATGCAGTCGGGCTGCAAGTCATGTATCAACTTCTCATAGCGCTCCACATCATAGTAGAAATCGTCTTCGACCGGCCAATCTTCTCCGAGAGCTCCGTCCATCCAAACGCAGAAGATCTCGCCCTTGCCGTCTCCGTTAAAGTCGGGACCGTATCTGCCGTCGAGCAGCTCTGTCAATTGCTCGCAATAAAAGTCGTTGTATTTGTTATTCCCGAAGACCTCGGCGTTCATATCCCACGGGGACAGATAGACTCCCATTTTGAGTCCATACTTTTCGCAGCTTGCCGACAGCTCCGCCAAGATGTCGCCCTTGCCGTCCTTGTACGGACTGTTCTTAATGCTGTGTTCGGTCGTCTCCGTCTGCCACAGGCAGAAGCCGTCATGGTGCTTTGCGGTGATCATTATGCCCTTGCTGCCCGACGCCTTGACCGCCTCGCACCACTGGTCGGTGTCAAGCTTCTTGGGGTTGAACTTCTTGGGATTCTCTTTGCCCGTGCCCCACTCTTTGCCGGTGAAAGTGTTCATCCCGAAGTGGACAAAGGTGTAGTACTCCAGCTCCATATAGTTGCGCTGGCGCGGGGACGGAGTGACGTCGATCAGACGCTGCGCCTCCGCGCCGTCCTTGGTGACGTTGCCCTCGGCGTCCGTCTCGCCGGCAAGCGCATAGCCGTTGTTGTCGTTGGACCAGCCCTTCGCGAACTCCTCGCCCTCTGCGTAGACGTTGTCCGCGTCGGGGACTTCGTAGTAGTTGTAATCGCCTTCGTCGCCGTTGCATCCCGCAAAGAAGCAGGTCGTGCAAAGACAGATCAGCGCAATCGCCGCAACGGCGACAGTCAGTCTCTTGTTCATAATTTCTCCTTTTATTTGTCCGCCTTGGCGGGTTTTTTCACTTCAAAGCGCTCGATTACGGTCAATGCGTCGTCGAGCTCGGCGCACGCTATGCTCTCGACTTTGCCCTCGTCCGCGAGCGCGGCGTATTCGGGCCTGAACGGCAGACGCGCGAGCACGGGCAGCGAGTACTTGGACGCGACCTCGTCCAACTCGCCCTTGCCGAAAATGTAGTGCCGCTTGCCGCAGTCGGGGCAGTCGTACCAGCTGTAATTCTCGACGATGCCGCAGACGGGGATGTCCATCATCCGCGCCATGTTGACCGCCTTGCCGACAATCATCGACACGAGCTGCTGCGGCGACGTGACGACGACGATGCCGTCGACGGGCAGGCTTTGGAAGACGGTCAGCGCGACATCCCCCGTCCCCGGAGGCATGTCGACGAACATCAAGTCGATGTCGCCCCACTCGACCTCATCCCAAAATTGCTTGACCAAGCCCGATATCACAGGTCCGCGCCAAAGCACGGGCGCGTCCTCGTCGTGCAGCATCATGTTGACCGAGATCAACTTGACGCCGCCCTCGGTCGTCGCCGGCAAAATCTTCTTGCCGTTGCTCATCGCCGGGGTGTGCACCCCGAACATCTTGGGGATGGACGGACCCGTGACGTCGGCGTCGAGTATCGCCGCTTTGAGCCCTCTCTTTGCCGCCGCGGACGCGAGCATCGCCGCGACCGACGACTTGCCGACGCCGCCCTTGCCGCTGACGACGCCGATGACCTTCTTTATGCTGCCGTGTTCCGCCTTTTGCGGAAGGGAGCGCGACGCGCAGTCCTCGCCGCACGACGCGCAGTTGTGATCGCATTCTGCCATGGTGTTCTCCTTGCGCTTACATTGTACACTATGTTTTGACCGATTGCAAGGTTACGCGCCACTTTTTTTCGCAAAATGGCAAAGCGCGGCCACCGAAGGACCGCGCGATTTTTCGTGCCCGTGTGCGTTAAGCCTCGTCTGCGAGAATTTGCGCTCTGTCTGTTTTTTCCCACTTGAAGCCCTGATTCTCCCTGCCGAAGTGACCGTAATTGGTCGTCTTGGCAAAGATGGGACTGCGCAATCCGAGCGTCTCGATGATTGCCGCCGGGCGGAAATCGAAGTGCTTTGCGACAAGCGCCGCTATCTTCTCTTCGCTCACCTTGGCGGTGCCGAAGGTGTTGACCTGAATCTGTACGGGACGGGCGACGCCTATCGCGTACGCGACGTCCAAGCGGCACTCCTTGGCGAGCCCTGCCGCGACGACGTTCTTGCACGCATAGCGCGCCATATAGCATGCGCTGCGGTCGACCTTTGTGCCGTCCTTGCCCGAGAACGCGCCGCCGCCGTGCGGACAATAGCCGCCGTAGGTGTCGACGATAATCTTGCGCCCGGTGAGACCGCAATCTCCGTGCGGACCGCCGACGACGAACCTGCCCGTGGGATTGATCAAAAATCGCGCGCCATCGAGCATCTTTGCCGACAAAGCCCCGCGTATCACGCACTCCTCTATGTCACGGCGAAGTTTCGCCATGTCGACATCCTCGGCGTGCTGCGCGGACACTACGACGGTGTCTATCCCGACCGGCGCGCCGTCTTCGTATACGACAGTGACCTGTGCCTTGCCGTCGGGACGCAGATAGGGCAACAGACCGCTCTTGCGCACCTCGGCGAGACGCGCGGTCAACGCATGCGCATACGATATCGGCGCAGGCATCAATTGCGGAGTTTGGTCGCACGCATAGCCGAATACCATTCCCTGATCGCCGGCGCCTATCGCGTCATACGCGTCTTCGCCGCCATCCTTGCTCTCAAGACTGCGGTCGACGCCGAGCGCAATGTCGGCGGATTGTTTTTCTATCCTCGTCTCAATCTCGCAGGTGGCGCCGTCAAAACCCTTCGCCTCGTCGTCGTAGCCTATCTCGAGCGCGGTCTTGCGTACGATTGCCGCATAGTCGACGTCGGCGGTCGACGTAATCTCGCCCGACAAAAGGGCGAAGCCGGTGTTGCAGCACGTCTCCAAAGCGACGCGGCTGTAGGCGTCCTTCTCGAGCAAAGCGTCGAGCACGCTGTCCGAAATCTTGTCGCAGACCTTGTCGGGATGACCTTCGGTCACGCTTTCACTTGTAAACAAACGTCTTTTCATCTTTCTCCGAAAAAAGCGGCGCTCAAAGACGCCGCTATCATATTCTATATTTCAAGCCGTCTTGCGGAAATTAGCACCTTTCGTCGCCGAAGGTTGCTGTGCGATCGTCGAGTCCGTCTCTCCCGCACTCTTTATAGAACAAAACTATTCAGTTGTATTTGCGCGCCGCTGCGCAGCGGCGCGCAAATGGTGTCAATCTTCGTCGTCGACGATATCGTCTTCCGCTGCAAACTTGGACGAGATATCCTCTTCGACGATGTGGCTGTCCGCCGACGCCGCCGGAACGGCGACGATGTTGCGATACAGCTTCATGCCGGTACCTGCCGGAATGAGCTTGCCCAAAATGACGTTCTCTTTGAGTCCGCGCAGATGGTCGACCTTGTTCTTGACCGCCGCCTCGGTGAGCACCCTCGCGGTCTCCTGGAAGGACGCCGCAGACAGGAAGGAATCGGTCGCGAGCGCAGCCTTGGTGATGCCGAGCAGCGTACGCTTTGCGGTTGCCGGTTCGCCGCCCTCTTCGAGCGCCTTGCGGTTCTCGTCCTCATAGGTGAAGATGTCGACATACTCGCCGGGCAGCATGCTCGTCGTGCCCTGCTTCTCAATCTTGACCTTGCGGAACATCTGTCTGACGATGACCTCGGTGTGCTTGTCGTTGATCTCGACGCCGGAGCTGCGGTATGCGGATTGCACCTCTTTGATCAGGTACTCCTGCGCGCCCCTGATGCCCTTCGTCCTCAGGATGTCCTGCGGATAGATGGAGCCTTGGGTGAGCGGATGACCGGCTTCGATGACGTCGCCCGTCTGCACGGTGAGCTTTTGACCGAAGTTGATCTTGTACTCGACCGCGTCGCCCTCTTTGGGGGTGACGATGACGACGCGCTTGTCGTCGGAAACCGCGACTTCGCCCGCGATGTCGGAGATGAGCGCCTGGCCCTTGGGCTTGCGAGCTTCGAACAGCTCTTCGACGCGCGGAAGACCTTGCGTGATGTCTTCGCTGACAGCGACGCCGCCGGTGTGGAACGTTCTCATCGTCAGCTGCGTGCCGGGTTCGCCGATGGACTGCGCGGCGATGATACCGACCGCTTCGCCCAACTTGACGGGGTTGCCCGACGCCATGTTCTTGCCGTAGCACTTGGCGCATACGCCGTGCTTTGTCTGGCAGGACAAGATGCTGCGAATGCGAACCGTCTTGACGCCCGCCTTTTCAATCTTCTTTGCGGTGTCGGTGTCAATCAGCGTGTCCGCCTTGCAGATGACCTCGCCGGTCGTCGGATCCTTGACGTCGTCCATGCAATATCTGCCGTCGATGCGGTCGCTGAGCGGCTCGAGACCCTCAATCGCCGAGACTTCCATACCCCTG
>CABKMX010000100.1 GCA_902373595.1 uncultured Christensenellaceae bacterium | reverse complement strand
GGGATTGACCGAACAGGCGGCGCAGGAGATGGGACTCAATCCCGGTACGCCGGTGTTCGGCGGCTGCGACGACACGCAGAGCGCGTGCATAGGTTCGGGCATGAACAGCGACGGAGACATTCACATCTATCTCGGCACTTCCGCATGGGTCGGCGCCGCGTCCAGGGACAAGACGCAGTTCAAGCACGGCGCGTCGGCGATACAGAGCGCGGACATCAACATGAATCTCATCGTCGGCATCACCGAGGCGGCGGGCAGCAACATACAGTGGCTGATCGACCAATTCTTCCGTCAGGAGCAAAAGGAACTCGGCGATGGCATCTATTCCTATATGGACAAGGTCATCGAGACCATTCCTCCCGGGTCCGACCATCTTTTGTGTACGCCGTGGATGCTGGGCGAGAGGTGCCCGGTGTCGTCGACGACCACGAGGGCGACGCTGTTCAACATCGGGCCCGAGCATACGCGCGAGCATTTGATGCGCGCCGTCTACGAGGGCATCGGCTACAATCTGAGATGGATCCTCGAGAACTTCGAGAAGGATTACGGCTTCCACTGCCGCCAATTCCGCATCATCGGCGGCGGCGCGCTCGACGACGCGTGGATGCAGATCATCGCGGACATCACGCGCGCGGAGTTTGCGGTCGTAGACAATCCGCGCAACGCCGGCGCTTTGGGCGCGGCGATCATCGCGCTGATCGGACTTGGCGAACTCGAGAGCTTTGAGAGCGCCAAACAGTTCGTCAAAGAAAACAAGACCTATCGCCCCAACCCGGCGAACGGCTACATCTACGACGAGATGTTCGCCACCTACAAACGACTTTACAAGAGCCTCAAACGCACCTACTACAAGGCGAACGCGCTGAGGTTCGGAGGAGGAGAAGATGATTGACAAAAAGCTCGCCGCCACGATGTGCGACTATGCGCAAAAGGCGGTTTCGGAAAGGCTTTGCGGCGACGGCGACGTCATCGCGATGCGCTCCAAGGGCGGCTTTGTAAAGAACGCCGCGCCGTTTGCGGAGCTGACCGAGGACAAGTTGGTCGAAGTCAAGGCGGACGACCGTTCGGGGCAGAATGCGCTGCTCGGCGAGTTGTTCGCGACGCGCGAGGACATCAACGCGGTCATGATCACTCATCCCGCGTATGTGCGCGCTGTCGCAGAGGCGAAGGCGACCATCCCGGCGGTCATCGACGACATGGCTCAGATCGTCGGCACGACCTGCAAGACGAGCAAGAGCGCGGAAGTCGCCGACGTGATCAAGGCGGTCAAGGGGCGCAATTCCTGCCTCATAGCCGGCGGCGGCGCGTTGACTTCGGGCCGCACGATGGACGAGGCGTACACCTGTGCGCTCGTGCTCGACAAGGCGGCGCATGTCTTCGTCTGCGGCAGTGTGGTCGGCGGCTGCAAGGTCATCAATACACTCGAGGCCAAGCTGATGCGCTTCGTCTACAAGAAGAAGTACAGCAAGACCAACCAAGAGAACATTTCCCAAAGGGAGGGCGACTGATATGGCATGGGACAAAGAGGAAGAAAAGAGACTGCGCCAAGTCATCAAGGACAGCGGCGTCGCGCTGCTCGCCGAGAACCTCGTGCAGGGCACTTGGGGCAACACCGCGGTCAGGCTTGACGACGATCACATGCTCGTCACCCCGACGGGGCTCGACTATGTCGCATTGCAGCCCGAGGACATGCCGATCGTGCAGATCAGCGATCCGTCCGTTTGGAGCGACGGCAAAAAACCGACCAGCGAACGCAAGATACACGCGGCGATCATGGCGGCGCGTTCCGAGATCAACGCGACCATCCATTCGCACCCGGTGTGGTGCTCGGTGTTCGCGTCCGCCCGCGTCGAATTGCCGGTGATGAGCGACGAGATGCAAAAACTCGTCGGGGGCAGCGCACGCGTCGGCGCGTACGGGCTGCCCGGCACCAAAAAGCTGCGCAACGGCACCGTCGCCGCGATGCAGGGCCGCAACGCCTGCTTTATGGCAAACCACGGCGTGTTCTGCGCCGGCAGAGATATGGACGAGGCGTTCGAGATCATCCGCATCATGGAGCGCAGCTGCAAGCAATACATCGAGCAAAAGACGCTCGAAGCGACCGGTCAAAAGACTTACAGCGACGAGCTGCTGTTCGATTACTTCAAGTCAAGATATGGCAAATGACGGATTTTCGCCGCGCTTCGGCAAGGTTTTGACGTCTGCCGAGGCGCGCGAGCTCAATCCGCTCGTGCTCGCCTATGTCGGCGACGGCGTCCAGATGCTCTATCTGAGGGCGAGGCTGGCGTCGTCGTCGCACGCAAAGGCGGGCAAATTGCACACGCTCGTCTCGGGGCAGGCGAGGGCGACCGCGCAGGCGAAGGCAGCCGCCGCGCTTGTCGATACGTTTGACGACGAGGAGAGGTCAATCTTTTTGAGGGCGCGCAATTCTCACGTGGGAAGCGCCGCAAAGCATGCGTCCATCGCCGAATATCACTCGGCGACCGGGCTCGAGGCGGTGTTCGGCTTTCTCTATCTCACCGGCAGGACGGACAGGCTGGACGAGTTGCTCGACGCGGCGTTTGACGTTTGTTCCGATTGAGCGACCCGTTTGGGTTGCTTTTTTTGTGATTTCGGTATATCATAGAATCATACAAATGATGCGCATGCGCGCAAAGGAGTCACTATGCCCCAAGTCAAACCGAAAGTAGTCTTGCTCGACTATACGCCCGACCCCGAAAAGGTGGTCGCGCTCGCCGCGAAACTCTGTTACAGCGACGCCGACATCGGCGATCTCAAACAGGGCGTGGACAGCAAGGATGTGTCCAAATTTTTGCAGCGTCTCGTCTCGATGAGCCATCTGTCGCCCATTGAGCATGCGTCGTTCACGTTCGGCATAGAGGGCGTGTCGCGCGCTCTGCTCGCGCAGATTACACGTCACCGTATCGCAAGTTTTTCGGTCAAGTCTCAGCGCTATGTCTCGGCAAGCGGCGAGGACACGTTCAACTATGTGATTCCGCCGGCTATCGAGGCGCTCGGCGAAGAATACGCCGCCAAGTTTCGCGCGCAGATGGACGAGATACAGGGCTGGTACTCGGAGTGGCAGACGCTGCTCGGCGGCGCGTGCGAAAAGTCCAACGAGGACGCGCGCTTTGTGCTGCCCAACGCCGCGGAGACCAAGATGGTCGTCACGATGAACGCGCGCGAATTGATGCACTTCTTCCGCCTGCGCTGCTGCAACCGCGCGCAATGGGAAATCCGCGAGGTCGCATGGCAGATGCTCGCTCTCGTCAGCGAGGTCGCGCCGATGCTGTTCTCGGCGAGCGGTCCGGCTTGCGTGTCCGGGCCGTGCTCGGAGGGCAAGATGTCGTGCGGCAAGCCCGACGAAGTCCGCGCGCGCAGAAAGGAGCTCAAATGATTATCGCCGGCAAAAATGCCGTCACGGAGGCGCTCTCGGCAGGCGTTGCCATCAAGCAATTGTACGTCGCCAAGGGCGCGCACGACATGGATAAAATCGTGTCCGCCGCGCGCGAAAGGCGCGTGCCCGTGCGCTTTGAAGAAAGGCAGGCTTTGGACAGGCTGTCCGAAGGAGTGCGCCATCAGGGCGTGATTGCGGTCGGGGAAGAGTTCGAATATACCGAGTTCGAACAGCTTGCCGCGCTGAACAGAGGCAGGGACGCCGCGCCGTTTTTGCTCGTGCTGGACGGCGTTGAGGATCCGCACAATCTCGGCAGTATACTGCGCGTCGCCGAGTGCGCGGGCGTGGACGGGGTAATCATTCCGGCGCGCCGCAGCGCGTCCGTCAACGCGACTGTGATACGCGTGTCCGCAGGCGCGGCGGCGCATGTCAAGGTCGCCAAGGTGGGCAACGTCAACGACGCGATACGACGTCTCAAAGAGGAATTTTTCAAGGTATATTGCGCCGATATGGGCGGCGAGTCGATGTATGACGCCGATTTTTCGGGTGCAATCGCTCTCGTCATCGGCGGAGAGGGGAGCGGAGTGTCGCGTCTCACCGCCAAGCTGTGCGACAAGGCGCTTTCAATCCCTCAATTCGGCAAGGTCAATTCGCTCAATGCGTCCGTCGCATGCGGAGTGCTTTGCTATGAGGCGGTCCGCGCGCGCGGAGGGAAGAAGTGAGCGAAGAGCAATTGTTCAAAGCCGCGGCGGACGGCGACGAGAGTGCGGTCGAGGAGCTTTTGACGCGATACAAGAGCATCGTGACCGCAACCGCCAGACGCTATTTCGTCGTGGGCGGAGATTCGGAAGATCTCTCTCAAGAGGGGATGATTGCCCTCTATCGCGCAATCAAGACCTATCGCCCCGAGAGCGGAGCGTTCGCCGCATATGCCGCCGGGTGCGTCAAAAACAGACTTCTCGACGTCATCAAGTCCGCCAATCGCGACAAGCACAAGGCGCTCAACGGGTATATTCCGCTCGCGGACGCGGACGAGTTGCTCGGCGCGGGAATGAGCGCGGAGGAGATTGCAATTTCGCGCGAGAGCGGCCGTTCTTTTGCCAAGCGGCTGGAGAGCGAACTTTCGAACGAAGAAAAAACGCTTTTGAGGCACTATCTGTCGGGCAAAAGCTACAAAGATATCGCC
>CABKMX010000099.1 GCA_902373595.1 uncultured Christensenellaceae bacterium | reverse complement strand
CCGGCACGTCGTACTTGACCGCATAGTGGAACGAGCCCTTTTTGAACGGGCGCGGTTTGCGGAAGTTCATCCACATCGCCTGTTCGGGGTAGAAGTGGATGATGCGCTTGTCGGCGAGCAACTCTTTGAACGCGACGTTGAGGTTGCGCATGCCCGAAAGGCAATTTTCGGGAGGGAGCGGAAGCACGCCGCCCGAGCGGAGCATAAGCCCGGCAAAGCCCGACTTGCTGTTGAAGTCGCCTACGGTCAGATAGTAACGCTTGCGCAGACCGATCGCCTGACGCATCATCAAATTGTCGAGATAGTTGACGTGGTTGGAGATCGAGAAGCAGCCGGTTTCCTTGACCGCGTCGAAGTTCTCGCGTCCGACGATCTTGCAGCCGAACAGCAATGAGTTGACGAGCGGACCCAGCCCGAGCATCAAGCCGCGAATGCAGCCGCTGAGGATGCGGAAGGACAGCTTGCGATTGATATAGACATAGTCGCCGTCGACCTTGATGGTATGGTCATAGTTGTAGGGAGTGACGTCCTTGTTGAACTCGCCTTTTTTTTCGAGTTCCGCATAGGTTTCGTCGTACTTGGTGATCGCCATTTCCACCTCATGCGCGGCTATGTCGCCGCGAGAATATTATTTTCGGTCGGTGCCGAATTATGCTAGTTTTATTATATATTATCCATAATATGCTGTCAAGGCAAAATCTCGGCGGCTTTTTTTATCGGACAATTGTTGAAAAATATGTACGATATGCCGCGCATTCGGCGCCTTTTGATACGCAAAAAAGCTCCCCCGTCGAGCGGACGGGGGAGCGAAGGTGCGATGTGTCAATCGAACACTCTGACGCTGTAGAAGCCGTCTTGGGCGCGCATGCGCGAGACGGTGTCTTCGTCGATCTTGGCGTCGATGTCCAGCAGCATATATCCCACTTCGCCGCGCGACGCGGAGACGAGGTTGGAGATGTTGATGCCGGCTTCGGAGATGAACGAAGTCGCGGTGGCGATCATGTTCGCGACGTTCTTGTGCAAGATGGTCACGCGGCACGCGGTCGTGCGCGGAGCCTTCGCCGCGGGGTAGTTGACGCTGTTGACGACGTTGCCGTTCTCGAGGTAGTCCTTGAGCTGTTTTGCCGCCATCACCGCGCAATTGTCTTCCGCTTCGGGCGTGGACGCGCCGAGGTGGGGAAGGGTGACGATGTTGTCGTAGCCGAGCAACTCGGGCTTGGGGAGATCGGTGATGTATCTGCCTACCTTGCCGTTTTTGACCGCTTCGACGATGTCGGCGTTGTTGACGAGTTCGCCTCTTGCGCAATTGACAATGACGACGCCGGTCTTCATCGAGTCGATGCTTTCGGCGTTGACCATGTTCTTGGTCTGCGGCGTCGCGGGGACGTGCAGGGTGATGAAGTCGCTCTTTGCGAAGAGTTCGGTGACGTCGGTGATGTGCTCGACGTGCTTGTCGAGGAGCAGTGCGCCGTCCACGCTGAGGTAGGGGTCATAGCCGAGGACGCGCATGCCCAGCTCGACCGCCGCGTTGGCGACGAGTCTGCCGATTGCGCCAAGTCCTATGACGCCCAGCGTCTTGCCGGCGATCTCGCAGCCGATGAACGCCTTCTTGCCCTTTTCGACCTGCTTGTCGACGTCGTCGCCTTTGAGCGACTGCACCCAATTGATGCCTTGGACGATCTTGCGGCCGCCGAGGATGAGGCAGCACAGCACCAATTCTTTGACGGCGTTGGCGTTGGCGCCGGGGGTGTTGAACACGCAAATGCCCTTTTGGGTCATCTTGTCGATGGGAATGTTGTTGACGCCTGCGCCGGCTCTCGCGACCGCCTTGACGGAAGCGGGGACTTCATAGTCGTGCATATTGAAGCTGCGCAAAATGATCGCGTCGGGGGAGGAGCACTCGGAGGAGACGACATAGTCGTCGGTGCCGAGCACGCCGGTGACTTTGGGGCTGATCTCGTTGAGTTTGAGGATCTCGTACATAATGCACCTCAATTGGAGTGTTCGAGCTCGAACTTTTTCATGAACTCGATGAGTTTCTTGACGCCTTCGACGGGCATCGCGTTGTAGATGGACGCTCTCATGCCGCCGACCAGCTTGTGACCTTTGATGGAGACGAGCCCATTGGCTTCCGCCTCTTTGACGAATTGAGCGTCGAGGTCCTTGTCGCCGGTGACGAAGGGGACGTTCATGAACGAGCGGTCTTCGCGGACGACGTAGTTCTTGTACAATTTGCTGTTGTCGATGAAGTCGTACAGCAAGCCCGCCTTGTACTCGTTGATCTTTTGCATCTCGGCGACGCCGCCCAACTTTTTGAGGTGGCGCAGGTTGAGCATCGCCATATAGATGGAGAAGCAGGGCGGAGTGTTGTAGAGGCTGTCCGCGTCCGCTTGGGTCTTCCATTTGAGCATGGTGGGGCAGCCCTTCATACCGTCGCCGATCAAGTCCTCGCGGACGATGACGATGGTCACGCCTGCGGGGGCGACGTTCTTTTGCGCGCCGGCATACAGCACGCCGTACTTGGAGACGTCCATGACCTCGGAGAGGATGTTGGACGACACGTCCGCGACCAACACGCCGCTCTTGGGTGTGGGGAGGGTGGCGTAGCGCGTGCCGAAGATGGTGTTCTTTTGGGTGATGTAGAGGTAGTCTACGCCGTCGCGCAGGTCGAGTTCTTTGGGAATGTAGGAGTATGCCTTGTCCTCGGACGACGCGGCGAGATGGATGTCGCCGTATTGCAGCGCGGCTTTGTATGCCTTTTTGGCGAAGTTGCCGGTGACGACATAGTCGGCTTTGCCTGAGCCGGTCAGCAGGTTGAGGGGGATCGCATCGAATTGCTGTGAAGCGCCGCCCTGAACGAGCAAGATCTTGTAGTTGTCGGGGACGTTCATCAATTCGCGCAAGAGGGCGAGGCACTCTTGGTGGATCGCGTCATACCATTTGGAGCGGTGGCTCATCTCGGTCACGCTCATGCCGCAACCTTCGTAGTCGACAAAGTCTGCCTGAGCCTGTTGCAACACTTCGAGAGGAAGCATCGACGGGCCTGCGGAAAAGTTGTAAACTCTCATAATGTACTCCTAAATAAAAGTGTATCAACATTATAACTCACGCGCGCGCAAAAGGCAACCCTTTGGCGCGCGATTGCGAATATTTTAACGAACGGCGCAATAAATTGTAAACTGTGAAAGCGGTAATTCTCGCAGGCGGCAGGGGGAGCAGGCTGCGCCCGTTGACGGACGTCGTCCCCAAGCCGATGATCGAAGTGCACGGCAAGCCGGTGATGCAATATGTCGTCGAGGGGCTTGTCGCGGCAAAGATAACGGACATCGCGGTCGCGTTGTGCTATCTGCCCGAGGCTGTCGAGGGCTATTTCGGCGACGGGAGCGCGCTGGGCGCGCGCATGCGCTATTTTGTCGAGAGCGCGCCTCTCGGCACCGCCGGGGCGGTCAAGGCGGCGGAGGAGTTCTTGGACGAGCCGTTTGTCGTTGCGAGCGCGGACGCGTTCACCGATATGGACTTTTCGGCGTTGTGCGAACGTCATATCAGCGGAGGCTTGCCCGTGACAATCGCCGTCGCAAAGGCGGACGACGTCTCTCAATTGGGCGCGGTGAAGGTGAGCGGCGGCAAGGTCGTCGCCTTGACCGAAAAGAGCGGCGTCAAGGAGAGCGGACTTGTCAGCATGGGGATCTATTGTCTCGATCCTTCCGTGCTGTCGCTCATTCCGCCGGGGCAAAAGTACGACTTTGCCAAAGACCTTTTTCCGCGCCTTTTGGGCAAGATGGGCGCCCATTTGACCGATTGCAGATGGTGCGACGTCGGCACTCCGCAAGCGTTGGCTCAAGCGAGCGCGGCGCCGCTCTCATAAAATGAGAAATAGGCTTGACTTCACAATGCGGAAGAGGCATAATAAAAACACCAGAGGGAAATTATATACAGAGGAAAAATAGATGAAAAATAGTGATTGTTTGAATGATGAATTGAAAGCACTGTACGAAAAATGGAATGCTGAAATAAATGCTGATCCATATATGTCGCAGCTGACAACGGTATATGAAAAGTGGCTTTATGAACTTAGAAGTTCGCATCCTTATTTATTGGAAGACGATAGATATTCTAATCCATACTATTTCTATGTTCCAAAAGAATGGAAAAAATCTGAAAATAGAATTATGATTGTTGGTGAAGAAGGTTACGGCAAGTGGGGTTGTGGTAAGCGATACGGTTGGACAGAAGCTGCTCCCGCATGGTCTTCAAATAGTTATAACGATATTAGACTATATCATCGTGATTTAATATTGTCGCAAACAAAATTTAAGGATATTTTTCTAAATAGCGAAGACATTGACCACTTATACAACACCGAAGAATACCGTGATTTTGCAACGTGGTTTTATGCGCTTTATACGAGGAGAAAACCATTTAATACGAATTTTTGGCAACGCATATATTCGATTTACAACATAGGAAGAAATACTGCAATTATTTGGAACAATTTGGATAAAATATTTGCACTGAAAGAGGATGATACTAAACGTTGCGCACTTACTTACACGGATAGAGTTAATTTACACTCCGTAAGCACAAAACTGTTGGAGGAAGAAA
>CABKMX010000098.1 GCA_902373595.1 uncultured Christensenellaceae bacterium | reverse complement strand
AACCGCTCCTGCGCGGAGAAAGAGACGGTGATACACGCGACGGATACGACGCCGGCGAGCATCCAATTGTTGATGATGTTGTCGAGAAGCTGCTCGTCGACGGGCACGCCCTCGAACATCGCCTTGATCGAATCGAGCTGCACGTCTTTGAGGAAGAGCAGATACAAAAACAGCACGATGAGCGGCGCGAGCAGCGAGAAGAACACCCCTGCCCTGTCGCTGAGGAAGATCTTGAGGTTGCGAAGCACGAGGCTGCCGAGCGCACGCAATTTCGTCTTCATACCGCACCTCCTTCGGGGCGTTTGCCGGTGACGGTGAGAAAGACGTCGTCCATGTCCCCTTTCTTGACCTCAAACGAGCGCAGAATGGGCGCGCACCTGTCGAGCAGCGCCTTCGCCCTCTCACCGCCGTCGACGACGACGCGGTATGCTCCCTCGTCATAGGTCCACTTTTCGCCGTCGAACAGCTTGTCCGCGGCGCCGCTCCGCTCGGCATATACGGTGACGGTATCGCGCGAAAACTTTTCTTTGAGTTCGATCGGCGAGCCCTGCGCGGCGATCTTGCCCGCGTCGAGAATGACGACGTCGTCCGCGCCGTTCGCCTCTTCCATGTAGTGCGTGGTGAGAAAGACGGTGGTGTCGTGCGTGCGGCGGATGTCGCCGATGACGTCCCAGACCGCGCGGCGCGTCTGCGGATCGAGCCCCGTCGTCGGCTCGTCGAGGATGAGCAGTTCGGGCGAATGCAACAGCCCTCTCGCGATGTCGACCTTGCGCCGCTGTCCGCCCGACAGCTTGCCGTATTTCCTATTCAAATATTCTCCGAAGCCGAGCGTGTCGGCGAGTTCGGATATGCGCTTTTTCGCCTGCGCGGAGGTCATGCCGTAAAGGCTCGCGCGAGTGGCGAGGTTTGACGCGACCGTCTGCGACGGGTCGAGCACGGAATGCTGAAAGACAATGCCTATCTTCTCTCTGACGCGTTCGGGCGCGGAATCGAGATCCTCGCCGGCGACGAGCACTCTGCCCGAATCCTTGGGCAGCAGCGTGCAGATGACGTTGATCGTCGTGCTCTTGCCTGCGCCGTTGAGCCCGAGGAATGCGAAAAGCGCGCCTCGCTCGACCGAGAAACTTATCCCGTCGACCGCGCGCACCTCGCCGAATGTCTTGACCAAATTGTCGATCTCCAAAATTTTCATTCGTCACCTCTCGTGGTCAATTTGTATACCGTGTCCTTGGGGACGCCGTTGAGTTTCGCGACCCTTTTGACCGCCTCTTTTTTGTCCACGCCCGACGCGATCATCGCGGCGAGCTGTTCTTCGAGCGAGCCTTGCGGCTTTTGTTCCTCGGCGGAGGCGGCGCCGATCAGCAGCACATATTCCCCTTTGGGCTCGTCGATGACGTGCGGCAACGTCACCTCATCCACGCCCTCATACACCTTGGTGAGCTCGCGGACGATATGCACGTCCCTTTCGCCGAGCGTAGCACAGATCAACGCCAAGTCGTCATTGATCGAGTGAGGCGAACTGTACAGCACGATCGTCCCCTTTGCGCTGTCGCACCTTGTCAAAAGCGCCTCGGCATCCTTTCTTTTTGGCGGCAAAAAACCTGCGAATACAAACACGGGCTCCAAAATTCCGCTCAAAGCCATCGCGGTCGCGACCGCCGTCGGGCCGGGCTCCGCCGTCACCTCGAAACCGGCGTCTCGCGCCTCTTTGACCAGCAGCGCTCCGGGGTCGGAGATGCACGGCATGCCGGCGTCCGTGACCAGCGCGACCTCGTCGCCGCGCTCGAGCGACGCCAACACACGTCTTGCGCCCTCGCGCTCCTTGGGCTTGTAGTAGCTGACCAGCGGCTTTTTGATGCCGAAGTGAGTCAACAGCCCAAGCGTGCGGCGCGTGTCCTCGCATGCGACCAGATCGACCGCTTTGAGCGTCTCGATCGCCCTCAAAGTGATGTCGCCCATGTTGCCGATCGGCGTGCCGACGATGTGCAATCTTCCCTTCTTGTTCATCTCTCCTCTCCGTACATCTTCGCGACTTCGTCCGTATATTTGCCGTCGCTGTCTGTCACCGTGAGTGTGCGCAATTTCATGCCCTGCGCCGCTCCCTTGCGCGCAACGACGACGAACGTCTTGGGTTCGACGCCCTCGCGCGCGCGTATCAATATCATCTCTTTGACCGCAAGACCGGCGTTCTCTGCGAGCGCGCACACCTCGGACAACCTCTCCGTCCTGTGGATCAAAAACAGTTCGCCGCCCGTCCTGAGCACTGCCGCGGCGGCGCTCACTATGCCCTCAAGTCCTCTGCCGCTCTCATGCCTTGCCGCCGCGCTCTCGCCCTCTCTCGTCTCGCCGCTGCCCTGTTTGAAGTATGGCGGATTGCAGACGACGGCGTCGACGCATCCCGCGCCGAGCACGCGCGGCATATCCTCGATGTCGCCCTCGACGGGGACGACCTTACCTTCGAGTTTATTCAGTCTGACATTGTCGCAAGCCAGCTTGAACAGCCCCGGCTGCTTCTCGATCGCAAAAATTTTGTCCGCCTGCGTCTTGGCGGTCAAAAGGATCGCGATCACTCCGCTGCCCGTCCCGAAGTCGGCGACGACGCCGCCCCTTTTCACCTTGACGAGATTTGCGAGAATGACCGCGTCGGAGGTGAAGCAATAGGACTCGCTGTCCTGTTTGAGCCTCAGCCCGGCGCATTGAAGATCGTCGATCCTTTCCATACGTCAATTATACCATATGCGCAGCTTCGCAAGCAAGACATTTCAATGCACGCTCCTCTAAAATTTGAAAAATATGGCGCAATAGCTTGACAAAGATTACGCTAATCTTAAAGCTAAATATAAACAATTTATCAAGTGTTGCCGGTATAGAATCGATTGGATAAACAGACCCAATCGGTAAACCGAGCCGCACCCCAAAGGCGGTGCGGAACAGAAAAGAACCGCGGAGAGTGGTGCAAATTCGCCCCGTTCGGGTTGCGAGGCACAACAACACCGCAATTGAATAAAAACTAAATTTAAGACCGGCCATCGGGGATGAGGACAAGCCGACAAAAATGCCGACAGCGTTTTGGCTGTCGGCGTTTTTGTCGGTGCAAAGCAGTTTTGACGAAGAGATTTTGCGCTGAGACGAGTCGCGTCCCCGCAGGTCAATACCCTCTGCGGTCTTAGCAAGGGGCAAGACGAAGTATCGGCGCAAAAGATCTCGTCAAAACCTTGTCCTCATCCCTGATGGTCGGGCATATTTTTATACCCATTCGGTCTGCGCTTGCGCTTTTTGGGGATCTGCATGCGGCTCATCATATAGTCGATGACGCGCATCGCCTTGCGCACCGCGAGCTCGGAGCGGATGGGCAGCATGAGCGGGACATCCTCGTACGCCTTTGTGTCGCCGACGTTGCGCGGGTGATATTTGCCTGCGGCGAGTGCCGGGTCGTCGGGGTCGAGCGCGAGGTAGAGTTTGAGAGTCTTTCCTCCGACAGCCATTTTTGCAAGCAAATTGCGGCCGCTGCGGTAGCTGTCGCAACGTATGCTGTAACGGCTCTTGACCTTGCGGTAGGAGACGAGGTGCGCCTGCAATTGGTCGTGATAGCTTTGGATTACGGGCCCGAGCTGCTCCAGCCTGACGATGAACGGGTCTCTGATGTCGATCGCGCCGACGCCCTGAGCCGAATAGTATTGGACGGGCTGTTCCTGGACCGGTTCGTCCATCGGGACGGGCTGCTGCTGATAGACCGGTTGCGGTTGAGCCGCGACGACCGGCTGCGGAGCGGGTCTGATGAAGCCGGGCTCTTGAACGGGAGCCGCGGGCGCCTCTTCGGGCAAGTCAAATTCGGAGAGGTCTTCATAGAACTCATCCAGGTCGAATTGTATTTCGAGATCGTCTGTCTTATCCTGTCTCATCTCTTCCTCCCACACGGATAGATTGAGTAATTTTATATTACTACCAACATGGCAGATTTGTCAATCGTTATCGCGCCGATTTTGATTTTTTGCGCGTATGTGCCGATAAAACGCACTTATCGTCACTTGACATCGGCGAAGAATTCGTCGATATACGCCTCTATGTCGCGCCTTGTGCCGCGATAGGGACCGGGCCGTTCCATCTTTGCGGAGACGGTCGCGGTCGCCCAAAGCAGCGCGTCTTTGACGCTCGCGTTTTGGCGTTCGGTGATGTAGGCGGCGAAGGTGGTGTCCCCTCTTCCGCTGCGGCCGCTGAGGTTGCGCGCCCTGATCGGGCAGGCATAGGTGTGCGTGCCGTCAAAGGCGATGACCTCGGTGTTGTGCGTGATGACGACCTCTTTGGCGCCCCACGAGTGCAGCATCTTTGCGGCGACATATCTGTCGGGCTGACCGGTGAGGATCTCCGCCTCGGCTGCGTCCGTCTTGAGGTAGTCGATATAGGGCAAAAGTTCCTTCTTTTGCGCCCAATCCTCAAAGTACATCGCGCCCGTCTTCTTGTCCGCGTGGCGGAGCAGCGCCTGCACGTCGACCGCGACCTTGCCCTTTTGGGCGAGCGCCTTGATCAACTCGCCGTCGAAGTCTCCGTAGATGAGCCCGGCGAGGTGATAGACCCCGGTCTCCGCTTCGGGAATGTCTTCAATGCGGAAGGGGTCGGCTTGCCCCAAGCAGGTGCAGGTACGCCTCTCCTTGTCGGCGGTGTGATACTTGTTGCGTATGGACGTGCTGACGCGAGAGGGGACGCAATATATGTCCTCTTTGGGAA
>CABKMX010000097.1 GCA_902373595.1 uncultured Christensenellaceae bacterium | reverse complement strand
CAAACGCAGGATATTTGGCTTCGGTTTAACCACTATGTCAACAAAAAGTCAAGTATTCCCGTAGCCGCGGTAACGGTGCCTCAAGGAACGGTTGCAACATTGGAAAACGCCGCATACGTTTATGACAAGACTTCGTGCAGACGGAGGAAGGTTTACAAACTTGTTTCTTGGCTGATGCGGGTTGCTGTTATTGTTGCAGTTTGTTTTATAATCATTTAAGCAAGTGAGGATGAGAAAAGGTTATATTTATTGGCTGCAAATTTTGACGGATTGGAAATTGCTTACATAGCGGTGGGCGTTTTGCTTGGTATCGCGATTATTGCGGCGTTTATCGCTCAAATCGTGATTATAATCGGATATTGGCGCGGAAACCGCACCAACAATTCGTTGGGACTTTCGGGCGGAGAGTATGCGCGCAAACTTCTCGATCGGAACGGAATGCCGGATGTACAGGTTAAAAAATGCGGTATTATACGAACCATTTTATTCGGAAACCATTATAGTATCACCAAAAGAACGGTTTATCTCCGTATGCGTACGATCAATAAACCCGGTCTCACGGCAGTATATAGCGAATCAGTTAAAGCAGGACAGAGAGAGCGAGCAGCTGAGCATGTTTGACACGCATGACCCGTTTACGGGTAGCAAGTGACGAATGCATGGCCGGCATGCCAATTCTCCGGCGCACTTGTGCGCAGCCGGTAAATATTAGGGTTATACCCGAAAATGAAATACCACCCGCTATGCGGGTGGATGTTTATTTTTGCGCAATATTGCCGCGCCGGGCGAAAGTCAGCCGCAGAGGAGGCGTTTGAGATTTTTGAAACAGCCGTCGCAGATCATACAGTCCGCCTCGGCGCGGTGAGCGTACGCGATCGAGATGCCGAAGTGCGCCGCGACGGTCGTCTGCTTGTGGTCGGGAAGCTGCGGAAGCGCCTTGCGCGCAAAGCGAAGCACGTCGACAAAGTCGTTGACAAGGGGCAGCCCGAGACGCGCGAGCATGTTGTCGTAGATGATGTTGATGTCAAAGTTGACGTTATAACCAAGGAGTATGTCGTCGCCGATGAAGTCGCAAAAGCGCCGCAATGACGGCACAAGCTCGGCGCCGCTTCGCGCCATTTTGTCCGTTATCCCGGTCAGCGCGGTGATGAACGGATAGACGCGGCGCGACGGCTTGACCAGCGTCGCGAACGAGTCCTGCAACGCTCCGCCGCGGAAGCGCACCGCGGAAAGCTCCAAGATCTCGACGTCTGTGCCGAAGCCGTTGGTCTCGATGTCGATGACGGTGTAGTCGTCGGGAAAGGCGAGCAGGCTTTTGCCCTTGAACGGTCTGGACGGGAAATTCATCGCTTGACCTCTTTGCGGCGTTTTGCGCACGGAGTGACGGCGCAATAGGAGTTGTCGACCAAGAACTTGACCTTGTCGTCGCCGAGAGAACCGTCGAGTATCACGGACAGCCAATGCCGCTTGTTCATATGGTACGCCGGAGCGATGCCCGGGGTGTCGCGGATGAGCTCGGCGATCTCGGGAGAACACTTGACGTTGACCGCGTCCACGCTGCCGCCTTCGAAACCGAACGTCGAGGCGGGGACGTGCATCGCGATCCCGTACCACTTGCCGCAGGGGTGCCTGAGCACCGCAAGGTCGGGATCGTCAAAGACGTAGTCGGGCGAAGTGCCGTATTGCTCGGCGACGAATCGCAGCAATTTTTGTCTGGTCATACCGCTGTGTTCCATGTCTCGATTATAGCGCGAGACGCGCGTCGATGTCAATCGTTCAAAGTGCGGTGTGAAAACGAAGAAGAGACAAAACGAGAATACTTTCTTTTTGTTGAATAATTGATAATAACTGATAATCATTGATACTACAATTTATACACCGCGTCTTGCGCACCGCATACGGGCTTGAAGAGAGGCGGAGATCGCGCAAAGGTTTGCATTATATGCGCGGATATGATAAAATGATTTCGAGGGAGCGAGGTCTCGCCGCAAAGGCGTGAGGACCGCTCCCGGTCGCGGATATGAAATTTTTGGTTATCGAAGACAACGAGGCGCTCAACGACGCGGTCGTCGACGCGCTGTCCGGGCTCGGCTCGAGCGACAGCGCCTATGACGGCGAATACGGCTACTATCTGGCGAGCAACGGCAGTTACGACCTGATCGTGCTCGACCTCATGCTGCCCAAGATGAGCGGACAGGAACTGCTCTCCAAGCTGAGGGCGGACAGCAACTGTCCGCTGCTCATCCTGACCGCGCTGACCGACGTCGCGCACAAGATCGAGGGGCTTAAAGCGGGGGCGGACGACTATATGACCAAGCCGTTCGAGAGGGACGAGCTGGTCGCGCGCGTCGAGGCGATTCTCCGCCGCCACAACAACAACTTCAAGACCACTTACAGCAACGGCAGGGTGGAGCTGGATTTCGCGGGCAAGATCTTCCGCGTCGACGGCAAGGACGTCAAATTGTCGGGCAAGATGTACGACATCCTCGAATATCTGATCCGCAACCGCAACATGATCATCTCAAAAGAGCAGCTGTTCAACCGCATTTGGGGCTTTGACAGCGAGACGATCATCACAGTCACCGAGGTCTATATCTCCAACCTGCGCAAGCTCCTCGACAAGTACGGCTTGCGCGAACATCTGCGCACGATCAAGAGCGTCGGCTATATGTGGTCGGAAGACCCTGCTCAAGAGGCATGAGAAGCGGATCGGGCGGATTTTCGCACGAGGTCAAACATCAGCGCAAAC
This sequence comes from uncultured Christensenellaceae bacterium, assembly GCA_902373595.1. Taxonomy (GTDB): domain Bacteria; phylum Bacillota; class Clostridia; order Christensenellales; family UBA3700; genus Ornithoclostridium; species Ornithoclostridium faecigallinarum. Next base: position 1,978 of record CABKMX010000097.1, on the reverse strand, counting down.
TCGCGTTGGTGTTGAACTTTGTGCTGCCGCTCATCGTCACCGTCGTGATCATGCTGGTCGTCGCGATGGTGGTAAACGTCAGCTTTTACCGCTTCGAGATGGACAGCGCGCTGTCCACCGCGCGCTCGCTCGCGTCGGACAGAGTGCGCACCGCGGACGAGGTCATCCGCGACTATCCCGGCGCGTATGTTCTGTATTTCGACGGCGACCTCAACCTCGTCACTTCGTTCGGCAACCCCGACGACCTCGAACGCCGTCCCGACAAATTGCAGTCGCCTTCCGAAGTGTCGTCCATCGATATGGGCGGCGTAAGATACATCATCGCGACTTTGGAGATGTCAAAGACGACGCCGCTCGACGATGTGCCCGACGGCGCGGAGTCGATACGGTATGTCCGCGTCTACATCAACGTCGGCGCGGAAGAGGCGCTGCGATTGCGCATAACGCTGTTCTGCGTCGCGTTTTTCGTCATCGTGTTCGCGATCCAAAGCCTCATCGGCTATTTCGGCGGCGTCAAGCAGACAAAGCCGTTCATCCGCGCGTTGGAGCGCAACAACAGGCTCATCGCCGACATTTCACACGAATTCAACACACCGCTTGCGATCGTCAACTCGGACATCGCGCGCACTCTCGAAAAGCCCGACGCCAAGGTCAAGGACGTGTCCGAGCAGCTGGTCAGCGCGCTCAATGAGACGCAGCGGCTCAAAAGAATGATCAAAGAATTGCTCATTTTGTCCGCTTCGGACGAGCCCTTCTCGATGATGGCGGAATTGGACGGAAAAACCTTTGTCGACGAGGTGGACGAGGGGATTACGGCAATCGTCGACACGGACAAGTTCAGACAGATCACGATCGCCCTTTTGGACAACGCAATGAAATATACCTCAGAGGGCGAAAGCGTGACGCTCTCGCTCCGCCGCAAAGTGGGCAAGATCGTGTTGGGAGTGTTCGACACCGGCAAGGGCGTCCCCGATGAGGATATGGTACGCATATTCGAGAGGTTTTACCGCACCGACGGCTCGCGCAACGGCAAGACGGGCGGCGCCGGACTGGGGCTTGCAATCGTCAAGGAAATCGTATCCAACATGGGCGCGAAGCTGTATGTTCACGCCAACGCGCCCAAGGGTTTCGCCGTAGAGGTGGAGTGGGACGTCAGGTCCAACGGGGCGCTCGGCAAGAGCGCGGCAAAGGATTGACGGGGACTGCAAATCCGTGAGTGATATTTTTCGGTAAAATGCCGAATGTAAAATTTGTGTAAAATTTTCGAAAATCGTGCGTTTCTGACAAAAAAGTCAAGCGGCGTAAGGGTTTTTCGCGAATTTGCCGCACTTTTTGCGAGATGTCGGTTTGACAAAATTCAACAATTTTTTAAGTGATATTTAAGGTTGCTTGCGCATTATAGTTTGTGGAAAGATATACGCATTCGCGGAGCACTCGCGTGCGCGTAAATATACTGTCTTTCGGGAGAACAGTTATGAGAAAAGCCAAATTGCCGATAGCCGTGTTCATCGTCTTGATGGCGGTCGCATTGGTTTTTGCAGGCTGTGAGTTTACTACCAGCGTGTCGGTCAACTTCGTCTATCCCGACGGGTCGACCGCTTCGCAGGTGTATCAGAGCGACGAAGGTGCGCCGTCCATCTCCGAATCGCCCGACGCAAAGTACATAGTCGGGCAGCACTTCACGGGATGGTACCTCGACCAAGCGTTCGCACAGCCGGTCAAGTTTCCGTATGAGCTTAAGGATATCGAGACGCTGACCCTCTACGCCAACTACGTTGCCGGTTACGCGGTGACGCTGTCGGGCGGACACGGTCAGGCTTACGCCACGGTACCTCAGACGGACCCGACCTTGACGGAGGCGCCCGATCCGGGCACATCGCCGTCCGGTCAGACATTTATGGGTTGGTACCTCGACAGCGGACTTACGCAGGCGGTCACCTATCCCTATACGGTCACTTCGGCGGGAGCCACATTCTAC
>CABKMX010000096.1 GCA_902373595.1 uncultured Christensenellaceae bacterium | reverse complement strand
GAACAAGACTATGTCGAGGTCGTGAACAACGGCGGCTTTGAGACGCTTGACGGCAGCAACGTGCAGGGCTGGATCAAGTCGACCGGCACGGGCGAGAGCATATCGTTCACTTCGGCGCCGAGCACCGGTACGGACGAATTCGACGCCGCGCTCGGTTCGCGCTACGGCGTGATCGAGATGTCGTCGGCAGGGTCGACGCGCGTCTATATCTCGCAGACGGTGAATTTGGTCAAGAACAAGATCTATCGTCTCAGCGCATATGTCGATGTGAGGTCGATCACCTCTTCCGCCGGGTACGGCTTTGTCGTCGGCATTCTCGAGGACAACAACAAGGGCGGAATCAACGTCACCGAGACGACCGACGGCTTCCAAACGGTGGAATACTACTTCACCAGCGGCATATCGGGCGAGGCGACGCTGTTCGTAGGCATGGGGCAGGACGGCTCGACGCCGTACGGCACCGTACATTTTGACAACATCTCTCTTCAATCGGTCGACACCGTTCCGGAGGGTGCGACCATCGGCGTGGTACAGGACGACGCCGACTATTCGCACAGCGACGGCGGCTCGGTCGCGACGGTGACGCTTTTGGCGATTTTCTCGGTCGCGCTCGTGTTCGGGCTCTATCTTGTGCTTCGCAAGGTGATGCCGACCGACGACACGGACGAGGTAGCGGTACAGGCGCAAAGAGAGGGCAAGATTGTCGCGATGACGGACAAGACGTTTGTCGCGCTCATATTTGCGGTCGTGGTCGCGTTTGCGGTGAGGTTTGCGATCGGGATGTTCAGCTACGGCATGGGCAGTCAGATTGACGCGCTCTCTTCGATTGCGTCGAGGATAGGGACCTCGGGCGGTCTCATGAGTGCGTTCACCGACTCGGCGAATTCCAATCAGCCGCTCGGTTCGCTCTATGTGTTGTGGATTCTCGGCATGATCGGCAACGCGATGGGCGTTGAGAACGGCTCCATGGGCATGGCGCTTCTCGTGCGCATCCCGGCGATTCTTGCGGACATGTTCACGTTGCTTGCGGTGACGTCGTTCGCGTTCCGCAAGTTGACGGACAGGCGCGCTGCGGTCGGCATAAGCTGGCTGTATGCGGCGATGCCCGTGTTCTTCACGTTGAGCTCGTTTTACGGCAGCTATGAGGCGGTCGCGATTGCGTTCGTCGTCTATGCGCTGCTTGCGCTCTACGAAAAGAATCATATCGCAAGCGGCATCTTCTTCACGTTCTCGCTGCTGTTCAGCTACTATATGCTCATTCTTTTGCCCATTTACGCGACGGTGCAGGTGATGAACGCGATTCGCGAAAGGGAAGAGCGCGTCAAGATTGTGTTGACGATGGTCGGCTGCTTCGTGCTCTACTATCTCGTGTCGCTGCCGATGTGCCTCACTCAATTGCGTACCGGCAAGGTGTTCTATGTGTTCGAGATGATTGACGCCTACTTCAAGTCGTCGGCGTTCCTCTCGACGGACGCGTTCAACCTCTACGCAATCTTCGGCGCGGCGAACTCGACGGTGCGCAACACCGCGATGACCGTGCTCAACGGGCTGTTTGTCGCGGCGATGGCGGGCGTGGTCGGCTTTGCGTATTGGAAGCAGAAGAGCCTTGCCGACCTCTTCCTCTATTCGTCGCTCGCGCTCACGCTCTATGCGGTGATCGGCGCGCAGTCGACGGTGGTGATTCTGCCGATTGCGGCGGCGCTGCTGCTCATCTATCTGATCATGCTGCCGGACAAGAGGCTGTACGGCGTGTTCGGGGCTTTGAGCACGCTGTCCTTCCTCAACATTGCGGAATTGATGTCGCGCAGCGGCTTCATCACCGGCAACGAAAGCGCAGGCTATCTTGCATTCTGGTCCAAGAGCCCGTTCATCATCGTGTTCTCGGTGATAGCGGTGCTTGCCGCGGCGTACTTCGTCTATGTGACGATTGACATCGCGCGCTATGACAGATACACGCTGATTACGCGTCGCGACGACAGCTTTGTCGACGAGATCAAGGCTGTGTTCAAAAAGCCGCGCGCGGTCAAGAACGACGAGACCAATTGAGTTCGGGGAGGGGGAAATGCTTGCAAAAATCAGGAGTTTTGCTCTCAACGGACTTGAGGGGTTTGAGGTGTCGGTCGAGGTCGACGTCAACGCCGGGCTTCCTGCGTACGAGATTGTCGGCATGGGCGACACCGCGGTCAAGGAATCGCGCGAGAGGGTGCGCGCGGCGATCAAAAATTCGCTGCTCGACTATCCGATACGCCGCGTGACCGTCAACCTTGCGCCTGCGGACAGCAAAAAGGAAGGCAGTCTTTACGACCTCGCGATTGCCGTCGGGATACTCGCGGCAACCGAGCAGATTCCCAAGTTGTCCTACGCAGACTATGTGATTATAGGCGAGCTGGGGCTGGACGGGTCTTTGAGACGGGTCAACGGCGTGCTGCCTCTCGTGCTGTCGGCGATTCAGCGCGGATACGACAAATTCATTCTGCCCGAGGGCAACGCCAAAGAGGCGTCATATGTGCCCGGTGTCAAAGCGTATTGTTTTGACAAGTTGAGCGAGGTGACGCGCTTCTTCGGCGGCGAACTTCAAAGGACGCCGGTCGAGACTCGCGTGTTCGGCAAACAGGCGGCGGAGAACAAATACAACGTCGATTTTTCCGAGGTCAAAGGTCAGCAGGTCGCGCGCCGCGCGCTCGAGATTGCTGTCGCCGGCGGTCACAACATCCTGATGATAGGGCCGCCGGGCGCAGGCAAGACTTTGATGGCGAAGTGCGTGCCGACAATCATGCCGGACATGACCTTCGAAGAGGCGATCGAGGTGACCAAAATACATTCGATTGCCGGCGTGCTCGATCCGGACAAGGGCATCGTCACGCAGCGTCCGTTCCGCACGCCGCACCACACGGTGACGCCGCCGGCGCTCATGGGCGGAGGGGCGAAGGCGCGCCCGGGCGAGGTCAGTCTCGCGCACAACGGCGTGCTCTTTCTCGACGAGATGCCCGAATACGAAAGGCGCACGCTCGAGGGGCTGCGCCAGCCGCTCGAAGACGGAGTGGTCACGGTGTCGCGTTCAAAGCAGACGCTCGACTATCCGGCGGACTTCATGCTGATCGCCAGCATGAACCCGTGCCCGTGCGGCAACTACGGTTCCAAGACAAGGCAGTGCCGCTGTTCGCCGTCGGAGATACGCAGATATGTGTCGCGGCTTTCGGGGCCGCTTCTCGACCGCATCGACTTGCAGGTCGAGGTGGACGGGGTTGGATACGAGGAATTGCGCTTCAGTCCCGACGCCGAGTCCAGCGCGGACATCAAAAAGAGGGTGGAGAGCGCACGCGCGATGCAGAGGGCGCGTTACGGCAGCGGTCTTGTGACCAACGCGAGCATGTCCAACGCGCAGCTCAGGAAGTATTGCGCGCTCACGCCCGATTGCGAGAGCATACTCAAGCGTGCTTTCGACAAATTGAATATGACCGCGCGTGCGAGTACGCGCGTGCTCAAGGTCGCGCGCACGATCGCCGACCTCGCCGGCAGCGAGACCATCCTCGCGCCGCACATCACCGAAGCGGTGCAATACAGGTCGCTCGACCGCAAGTATTGGGAATGAAATACGACAACGACGACAAGGCTTTGATCATGCTCTCTTTCGACACGGGCTCGGCGCGCAGGGTCGCGCGGATGAAGTCCGTCTCGCGCCCGTCGCAGCTCTTTCGAGACTATTCGCACGCGGACGCGGTGATCGAGGCGATGGAGCAAAACGGCATCCGCGCGATAGGGTACAATTCGGACGAATATCCCGACCATCTGCGCTCGCTGCTCGCCGATCCGCCCGTCGTGCTGTATTGCCGCGGCGACGCGTCGCTGCTTGCGGACGAGAGCCGAAATATGGCGGTTGTCGGAACGAGGACGATTACGCGTTACGGCAAGGACGTGACGACTCAATTCGTCAGGGCGTTCGCATACGAAGGGCTCTGCGTGGTCAGCGGAGGCGCGAGAGGAGTGGACTCGCTCGCGCACAGGACGGCGCTCGAATGCGGAGGCAAGACGGTCGCGGTGCTCGGCTGCGGCGTCGACGTCGCCTATCCGCCCGAGAACAAGGAGCTGTTGAACGAGATTGCGCAAAACGGACTTGTCGTCAGCGAATATCCGCCCGGCACGCCGCCCAATCAATTCCGCTTTCCCGAGCGCAACAGGTTGATTGCGGCGTTTTCGTCGGGGGTGCTCGTGACCGAGGCGGGGCTCAAGAGCGGCTCTCTGATTACGGCGGACCTTGCAATCGAGCAGGGCAAAGAGCTTTACGTCGTGCCGGGGAGCGTGTTCTCCAAGCAGAGCGAGGGGTGCAACGCCAAGATCAAGGAATGTCAGGCGGCGGCGGTCACCGCTCCCGAAGACATCTTGGGCGCGGCCGTACACAAAGACGAAGGAGAACTCGGCGTTCAGCTTTCGCTCGAACAGTCGAGGATCATAGACATCCTGTCCAAGGAAGAGAGCATGCACTTTTCGGAGCTGCTCGAAGACAGCGGACTGTCGACGGGAGAGCTGAGCGCCCTTCTGTCGGAAATGGAAATTTTCGGTATGGTAAACAAGCTTGGCGGCAACTACTATCAGGTTGCGCGCAGGCTGTAAGGAGAGATAATGAAACTTGTAATTGTCGAATCGCCGCACAAGGCAAAGACGATAGCAAAGTACCTCGGCAAAGAGTACCACGTACTCGCGTCGGCAGGACACGTCAGCGACCTTCCGCAAAAG
>CABKMX010000095.1 GCA_902373595.1 uncultured Christensenellaceae bacterium | reverse complement strand
ATCTTGACCGAGAGCGGCGAGAAGGAGTACGTCGGCGAAGAGTCGGACGGCGCGCAAGAGGGCGAAAATTCGGGCGAAAACACAGACAATACGGGCGGGCAGGGAGAGCTTCCGGACGCGACTGTCCCCGAGGATAACGAGACCGTCGTCACACCGGCGGCATAAGCTAAGAGAGGTAACAATGGCACAATTCGACATCGAACTCGTCGGCAAAGTCGGCTCGATGGCGCTCGTCAACAAGAAGTGGAGCGACGTCGACTACAACGTGCTCGCGCACATCAGCCGCCAGCTGCGCCCCGGCTACATTTGGGTGACCAGCGGCGCGACCGAGATCGGGCGCATAGACTATATCCGCCGCACCGGAAAGGAACTCGACGGCGCGTACACCGACGTCAAGAGCGACTATGCGGCGCAGGGACAGGCGATCTTGATGGAGAGCTATCGCCGCTACGTCAACCCCATGTACGGCATAAGACAGATACTCGTCGAGCACCAGCACTTTAACGACGACGCCAAGGCGGAATCGCTCAAACAATTGCTGCTGCGCTGCCCCGAACAGGGCGCGATCCCCATCGTCAACTACAACGATCCCCTTTCCAACGAGGAGATCGTCAAGACGGAGATACAGGTGCTGATGCAGCGCAAAAAACACGTCGTCCATTGCGCGGACAACGACGAGACCGCCGCGCAGATCGCCGACCTCGTCAAGTGCAAGCATCTGCTCATCTATACGTCGACGGACGGCATCTACCGCGTCCCCGGCGACCCGTCCACGCTGATTCCCGAGATCAAGGGAAAAGACGACCTCGAGCTGATCGCCGCGATCGACGAGTGTCAAAAACTGTGCGACGGCAGTTCGCGCGTGGGCGCAGCCGGAGCTCGCGCCAAATTGGAGTACATCAAGTCTCCGGCGGCGAACGGCACGCGCGTCTACATCGCCAGCCCCAAGTACGACATCAAGGACATCTTGTCCGGCGACGCGCCCTGCACGCGCATCTTCATCGCGTGATAGAGAGTTTTGCCCCCGTCTTCGACGGCGACAGCCGAGTGCTGATACTCGGCAGCATGGCTTCGGTCAAGTCGCTCGAGGCGGGGTTTTTCTATATGCACCCGCGCAATCGCTTTTGGAGCACGCTCGCCGAGATTACCGGCGACCCCGTCCCCGAGAGCATAGAGGGCAAGAGGGAATATCTGCTCGCCCACCACATCGCGCTGATGGACTCGATCAAGACGTGTACGCGCAAGGGCTCGCTCGACGCCGACATCCGCGACGTCGTCCCGAGCGACATTCCGGCGGTCATCGCCGCGAGCAAGATCGCCGCCGTCTTCTGCAACGGCGCAAAGTCGTACGAGGTCGCAAAGCGCGCATACCCGGACATCGACTTCATACGTCTGCCGTCCACGTCGCCCGCCAATGCCGGCGCGTGGGACAAGAGCAAGTGGATGGCAATCAAGAAGTATTTGGTTTGACCGCGCAAGCGGGCAGGAGAGCAAGGTTTTGAGCCGCTCTTTCGGGCGCCTTAGCGCGTCGGCGTGCGGCTAAGACCGCAGAGGGTATTGACCCTGCACGCGCGCCGCGCAAATTCATCCCGAAATAGCGTGCTCAAAACTGCTACGCACCGACAAACAAACCGACGGAAAACATCCGCCGGTTTTTGTCGGCTTGCTCACCTGCCCGTTGCGCGGTCTATTTTTGGGCTTGGTTGAGGCATAATAATAAGGATAATTAATAATCTATATCAAAAAGAACCGATTAGATAAACAGTACCACGGAGTATCGGGCGAGCGATTTTCGAAGATTTTGCGCCGTGTGGAACGCCGCTTACCTGCCGGTATGCAAGCGACACACGGTGCAAAAGGGCGAAAATGAGCCGACCGAGACGTGAGACGTGCCGCGCCGCAAAGCGAGCGCGGAACAGAGAAGGCGCGCGATGACAGCGCGCTTCCATAACGTTGTCGAGGGCAACATTTCACGCTTGCGCGATGCGCAAGCATTTCACGCGGCGGTCAAACGGCCGCCGTATTTCACGTTTGCGCGACAGCGCAGACATTTTTGGGGTGCGGAACAAAAAAGACGGACCCGCTTTCGCGAGTCCGTCTTTTTGTTATCGTTGATTACTTCTTGTCGCTGTCGGCGAGATTTTGATAGGTCTCGAATCTCTCCTTGGCTTGCTCTTCGTTGAGCTCGAACAGCTTTTCGGCGACTTGCGGCTTCGCCTTCGCGAGCTGAGCGTATCTGTTCTCGCCCATGAGGAAGTCGCGGTAGCTGCCGGTCGGAGCCTTGCTGTCCAGCGTGAACGGATTCTTGCCCTGCGCCTTGAGCTCGGGGTTGAACCTGTACAGCTGCCAATAGCCCGCCTCGACCGCCTTCTTCATCTCGATCTGGCTGTTGCTCATATTGATGCCGTGGTTGATGCACGGAGCGTACGCGATGATCAGCGACGGACCGTGATATGCCTCAGCCTCCTTGATCGCTTTGAGGAACTGGTTCATATTGGCGCCCATCGAGACTTGAGCGACATAGACGTAGCCGTAGTCCATAGCCATCTTGCCGAGGTCCTTCTTCTTGGTGACCTTGCCGCCCGCGGCGAACTTGGCGACCGCGCCGGTCGGGGAGGACTTGCTTGCCTGACCGCCGGTGTTGGAGTAGACTTCGGTGTCGAGCACGAGGACGTTGACGTCCTGACCCATCGCGAGGACGTGGTCGAGACCGCCGTAGCCGATGTCGTATGCCCAGCCGTCGCCGCCGAACATCCAGATGGACTTCTTGACGAGGCAGTCTTTGTCTTCGAGGATCTCTTTGACGAGGGCGTCGGATGCGCAGCCGCACTTGTCGCAGGAGGTCAGGCAGGCGAGCAGAGCCGCGCTGGTCTCGACGCTTGCCGCGTCGTCCATCGTAGCGATCCAATCTTCGCAAGCCTTCTTGCCCTCGGCGTAGTCCGCCCAAGCCTCGGCGAGAGCCGCGACCTTTTCCTTGAGGGCGGCGCGGCGCGCCTGATAGGCGAGGTTGATGCCGTAGCCGAACTCGGCGTTGTCCTCAAACAAGCTGTTTGCCCAAGCGGGACCGTGACCCTTCGCGTTCTTGGTGTAGGGGCAGGTCGGGGCGGAGCCGCCGTAGATGGACGAGCAGCCCGTCGCGTTGGCGACGATCATCCTGTCGCCGAACATCTGAGTGACGACCTTGACATAGGGCGTTTCGCCGCAGCCGGCGCATGCGCCCGAGAACTCGAACAGAGGTCTGTTGAGCTGCGAGCCGAGCACGGTGTCGCGCTTGACGGGAGCGTCGGAATCGGGCAGCTTGTCCGCATAGTCCCAATTGGCGGCCTCGCCGTTCGCGAGAGCGGTGTCGAGCGGGATCATCGTCAAAGCCTTTTCCTTCGCAGGGCAGATGTTGGCGCAGCTGCCGCAGCCGGTGCAGTCGAGCGCGCTGACCTGCATGCGGTACTTGTAGCCCTTCGCCGCCTTGCTGTCGACGGTGACGAACGTCGCGGGCGCGCCTTCGAGCACTTCGGGCTTTTGAACGGTCGGACGGATCGCCGCGTGCGGGCAGACGAACGCGCATTGGTTGCATTGGATGCACTTGGAGCTATCCCAAGCGGGTACGAACACCGCGATGCCGCGCTTTTCGTACTTGGTCGTGCCGGTCGGGACGCAGCCGTCCGCTTCGATCGCGGAGACGGGCAGCTTGTCGCCCTCCTGCGCGAGGATGGGAGCGATGAAGTCGGTGAAGTATTTGTCATCGGTGGTCGGCACTGCGACGGCGCCCTCGGTGGTCTTGCTCCACTTGTCGGCGTCGTACTTGACCTCGACGATGTTGTCGACCGCGTGGTCGATCGCCGCGAAGTTCATGTTGACGACCTTCTCGCCCTTCTTGGAGAAGGACTTGACGACGAACTCCTTCATGTGCTTTTCGGCGTCCGCATAGGGGATGACGTTGGCGAGCTTGAAGAAGCAAGCCTGCATCGCGGTGGAAATGCGGTTGCCCAGGCCGATCTCTTCGACGACCTTGATCGCGTCGACGTTGTAGAACTTGATGTGCTTTTTGGCAATCGCGTTCTTCATCGAGGCGGGGAGTTTTTCGTCCATTTCCTCGACCGTCCACGGGCTGTTGAGCAGGAAGACGCCGCCGTCCTTGAGGTCGCTGATCATGTCGTACTTGACGACATAGGACGGGTTGTGGCAGGCGACGAAGTCCGCCTGGTCGATGAGGTATGCGCTCTTGATGGGCTTGTCGCCGAATCTCAAGTGGGAGACGGTGATGCCGCCCGACTTCTTGGAGTCGTAGGCGAAGTAAGCCTGAGCGTACTTTTCGGTGTAGTTGCCGATGATCTTGATCGAGTTCTTGTTGCTGCCGACGGTGCCGTCCGAGCCGAGACCGTAGAACTTGCAGCTGATTGCGCCGGCAGGAGCCGCGTCGATCTTCTCGGTGACGGGCAGCGAGCGGCCGGTCACGTCGTCGTTGATGCCGACGGAGAAGTGGCTCATCGGCTTTTTGGCGTTCATGTTCTCGAACACGGCGTTGACCATCGAGGGGTTGAACTCCTTGCTGCCGAGCCCGTATCTGCCGCAGACGACCTCGATTTTGCGGCCCGCCTCGTTGAGGGCGGCGACGACGTCGAGATAGAGAGGTTCGCCCGCGCTGCCGCTCTCTTTGACGCGGTCGAGCACGGTGATCTTCTTGACGCTCGAGGGAATCGCAGCCGCAAACTTCGCGACGTCGAACGGACGATAGAGTCTGACTTTGAGC
>CABKMX010000094.1 GCA_902373595.1 uncultured Christensenellaceae bacterium | reverse complement strand
AACTCGGAAGAAGCGCTCTGCCCAAATAATATTTTGCGACGAAGCGTTGAATCGAAGAATGTGCGGTAATCTGAAAGCCCCAAAGCGGATCGCCGGTGCCGGGGTCGACGACTTGATTGCCCTCTTCGTCTACGACGGGCACCTGCTCGCCGTCGAATTGAGCGCCGTCGTTGTAGCTGTTCGTGCCGCTCAATCCGCTGAATTTGAGATAGATGTCATTGAAAAAGTTCGAGAGTTTGCCCAGCGTGTCAAAGCGCGCCCAATACTCGGAATTGTAGTTGACAATGTCGCCGTAGCCTGCGGCGTAGATTGCCTCGCGCCATTCGTTTGCCGTAGAGCCGCCGTCCGGAGGCGCTAGCGAGATGAGATTGGGCGCGATCCTGATCATCGCGCACAGCCGCAAAAAGTCGTCCTCCGACGTCATCAACAGCCAATAGGACACGAGATTGGCTTCGCCCTCGTTCATCACTCCCTTTGCGTGCATGAGCTCGTGTGCGGCGGTCGTCACCCATTGATAGGTCGGAACGTCGACGTTGACGTTCGCCTCGCCCAGCGGCACGAACGTAATTCCCGTCAAGTTGAGCTGACTCATAAATTCGGACGCAAGCATTGACTTGAAGCGCGGCGTGTAGCTGCTGTAATAGCCTCCGAACGACGAATCGTCCAGCCTCTTCATCTCCTCTTGAAGCACGCTCGCGAGCTCGTCGGGCGTGTACGGTGAAACCAGGTTGCCCTCTTCGTCGATCTCCGCCTCGGACAATAGCTCGGCGAATTCGTCAAAAAACATCTCTCCGACCTCGGCGTATTGGGCGGCGGTATATTCGCCTTGTTCCGCCATCGGGACGGGAGCGGGGTCTCGGTAGTAGTTGAACCCGGTGCAGACGGTGTAGACCGCTCCGACCGAAAACGCGACCGCGGCGAGCACGCAGAGATGCGACAGTCCGCGACGCAAAAAGCCGTTGGCGCAATAGACAATCGCGACGACAATCAGGCTCAACGCTCCTGCGACGGCAATCGCAACGAAAACCTCAAACAGCGAAAACGGAAAAGCGGACGTGATGTGCCCCAAAAGCCAAACTATCGGGCGCGAGATGTGGCGCGCGCCCCACTCGGCGACGCCGTCGACGCGCTCCAAAATCACGCACAAAATTATCACCGCAAACGAGACCGCGCACACTATCCCGGCGCGCAGACTGCGGCGCGAGAACTTGCGCGCCCTCTCGCCGTCCCTGTCCGCTCTCATGCGTCACCGCCGTCAGTGCCGGCATTGTCCGTGCCGTCCGAGCCGCCGCCCGTCGGAGAGTCGGGCTTTTCGCCCTCTTCCTCTCCGCGTCCGGAATCGGTTTCGTCGAACACGTCTTGCGAAATTTGACTCTCCGCACTCTGTTTCGGCGGAGAAGGCGGCTGTTTGACGTGGCGCGAGATCAGCGTGATCATGCAGCGATACACCCATCTGAACAGCGGATCGTAGAGACAGAAAAGCGCAAAACCGACCGCGTACAGCACGGGATACGTCCACTCAAATCCGAACAGCTCTATGTCGGCGACGACGACCTGCATCAATTGCAGACACGCCCAAAACATCAAGAAGAAATACCCTATCTTGACAAGAGTTATGATGACGATCTTCGCCCACTTTGGCAGCTTTGGGAACTCGTAAAACTTGAAGTCGAGCAGCCACATCACGACCGTGTACGGTCCGAACAAAAGGATGAAAGGCAATGCCTGAATGTTGACTGTGAAAAAGCCTATCAAAGCCGCGCCGACATATGCAAGCAACGCGCCGCCCCAATATCCGCGCGTGAGAGGCAAGGCGACGAACAGCGCAGCGACGACGTTGAGCGCGACGCTCACGGGCACATATGCCTGAACGACAACGGCAATCGCCGCCATCGCGCAGCCGACCGCGGACAGCGCGATCATCTCGCTGCGGCGGCGTGTATTCGCTGTTCTTCCGCGCCTCATCTCAGCAACAGGGGATCAGGTCTCCCCCCATGCACTCGCAGCAGCAATCGCAGCAAATCAGCGTCGAACATGTGTTGCAGCAAGCGTCGAGACTGCTCGCTCCGCCGCTTGCCGGACGGGTGTATCCGCCGCGCGTGTCGGCATAGCCGCTGCGCGCCTGCTGTTGCTGTCCCGCCGCGCCGCCCTGCGCCGCCCCTCTGTTCGCGCCCTCCAGCATGTCGACAAGGCGCTTGTAGGTGCGTTGATACTTCTCGTTGTTCGGCTCGAGCGCAAGCGCGATCTCGAGCTGGTTCTTGCTCTCGGTGTGCCAATTGCGGCGATAGTAGATCTGCGCCTGCATGTAGTGCCACTCGCCGTCGCGAGGCTCGACCTTGTCGAGCGCGTCCTGTGCGTCGTCGAGCTTGCCCTCTTTGATCAAAGCCTCGACGTGTTTGAGCACGTTGCCGAAATCGGAGATCTTGACGCGGTCTTGCAGATCTTCCAGGCAGTCGTTGTACGCCTGGTCGAGCTCGGTCAGCTTGCGCGCCGCCCTCGCCCCCTCTTCGCCCTCGGCAAAGCACTTCTCCTCGTACTCCTTGCGGAGAGCGCGGTAGGCGTCCTCGACTTGCTGTTGGGTCGCGTCGTCTTTAAGTCCCAAGATCAAATACGGGTCCTTTTGCACTTGGTCGTCCTCCTTAACAATTCTGCGGTCTTTTCTTTGAGACCGTACCAGATAATATTCGTGATCACACCTTCGAACGCCTTGAGCTCGACCTTGTCGAACGCTTCGTTCACCCCCCGGCAGCTGTCCTCGAGAGCGAAGGTGATCATATCCTTGCGGTCGGCAAGGAAGGTCGCCCTGTCCTTGAAGTCATACCCGACCAGCATGCAGTTGTATTCGCCCTTTTTGGCGTCCTCTTCGACGTCGTCGATTGCGTCGGCGAAGTAGACCCACTTGCCGAGCCAGTACATCATCTCGCCGATTGCTTCTTGATAGTCGTCGCCCAAAATCAAGCGCGTGCACTCCTTCATCATCTCTGCGAACGGATGCGCCGCGATGTCGAGCGAAGCGCAGCCCTCTCTCTCTCTTTCGGCAAGCTCGCGGTAGCCCTTTTCGACCGCCGCGGCAACCTCGGGCATCGCCTTGCACGCCTTGCGATAGTGGCGTTTTATCATCACGGAGTCCAAAATTCTGCGCGCGACTCCGCCCTTGTCCTCGATGTCGTCGACGACCTTCCAATGTCCCAAGATGGTGTTGAGATTCATCGCGTCGATCATGCTGCGGTCGACGGCGACGACCGACTTTTTGCGCACCGGATTGAGGATGCACACCTCGTTGCGAATCTCGACCTGCTCGCCTCTGACCGCGTGCAGCAGCGCCGCAAAAAAGGTCATGTCGTAGTTGGTGAAAAAGCGCATCGACTGCGAGCACTTTTTGCCGATCGTCTTGCACAAGCCGCAATAGAACGCACGATACATCGTGAAGTCCTTGATGAACATGTTGGGCTTGTCGGGGACGACGTATCCGAACATCAGAGCACCAATCCTATCTTTGTCTTGACCTCTTTGAGGGTCTCGCCGGCAATCTTCGACGCTCTCTTTGCGCCGTCCGCCGCAATCGACAGCAACCTGTCAGGCTCCGCCATCAGCGAATCGTACTTTTCACGGAAGGGACGAAGCATCTCGACGACCGCCTCGGCGCACGCGACTTTGAGATGTCCGTACATCTTGCCGACAAAGCGCTCCACTTCCTCTTCTATGCTCTTGCCCTCGGCGGCAGCCAAAATGCTGAGCAGATTGCTCACTCCCGGCTTGTTTTCGGGATCGAAGACGATCTCGGAGCCGCTGTCGGTGACCGCGCGCTTGATCTTTTTGGAGATCTCGTCCGCGCTGTCGAGCACGCTTATCACCGCGTTGGGGTTGGGGTCGGACTTGCTCATCTTGACGGTCGGCTCTTGAAGGCTCATGATCTTCGCGCCCGTCTTGGTCAGCCTGCCCTCGGGGATGACGAAAGTGTCGCCGTAGATGTTGTTGAACCTCTCGGCGATGTCGCGCGCGATCTCGATGTGCTGCATCTGATCGACGCCGACGGGCACCGCGTCCGTCTTGTAGAGCAAAATGTCCGCCGCCATCAGCACCGGATAGTCCATCAAGCCCATATTGATGTTGTCGGCGTGCTTTGCGGACTTGTCCTTGAATTGGGTCATCCTGTTCATCTCGCCGACATAGGTGTAGCAATTGAGCAGCCATGCAAGCTCCGCATGCTCGTGGACGTGCGACTGAATGTAGAGCACGCTCTTTTGGGGATCGATGCCCGCCGCGAGCAAAAGAGCGAGAAAGCTCATCGTGTTGCCGTGCAATTTCTGCGGCTCCTGCCTCACGGTGATGGTGTGCAGATCGGCAAGCGCAAAGATGCACTCGTTGCCGTCGTCCGCCTGTATAGCGCGCCAATTATTTACCGCGCCGATATAGTTGCCGAGGGTCATGATGCCCGAGGGCTGGATCGCACTGTAAATAACCTTCTTTTTCATTTCCGTCTCCTTTATTTTGACCGTTTTGCGATATTATATCATATTGCGCGCGCAAAGTAAACAAAAAGCGGTCGCGACAAGCTGCGGTTTTCGACGATATTATAGCGCCGAATGGTTAAAACGCCGTTAAAGCGCGGCCAAACGGGAAAATGATTGATTTTTTAGCATTCACCCTTTTGTAATTGCGCAATAGCCTGACGAGATGATATAATGCTTGTATAAACAAAATCACTCATCGGGTAGACAAATGACGCAAAGTGAAAAAGAAAGAAAACTTGCCGTAAAAAATTTTGCGGAGTTTTGGAAAGACAAAGGC
>CABKMX010000093.1 GCA_902373595.1 uncultured Christensenellaceae bacterium | reverse complement strand
GTATCGTCCCCGGCGACGTGACCGTCACATCGGTCGAAGACGCGCTCGACGCGCTTGCCGACGCCAATTACGACGTCGTGCGACTGATAGGACAGCAGCGTTATGCCGCCGACATCACCGTTCCCCAAGGCAAGACTTTGACGATTGCGTCAAGTCTTGACTGCACAGGCAAATTGACGAATCTCGGCACTCTGCAAGTCGAGGGAACGTTGATGACAGACGACTTCGACGCCGATCAAAATGCGCATATAATCAACACGGGTACGATTTTTTGCAATTGCGACTTTGTCTTTGATCCGACCCGTACCGACAACGCAAAAGGCACGATCTACTCCTATTGCGCACAATCTCCGGACCTGCCGGGCGCGATCGAAAAGCACGACATCGCCGCCCCGTCGACGGGCTTTGTCTTCGACCGGGCAACTCTGACTTACAACGGCGCCGCTCACGACATCTTCCCCGTCACCGCATTCGGCGCGATCGGAATACGCGACATTTCGGTCGGCTACTACCGCGACGGCAAGTCGACCAAAGACCTGACGTCCGTCGGCACGATAGAGGCGCGCTATTCCGTCGCCAAAAACTCGCGAAACGCCTATCGCGGCCGCGCTTACCTTTCGTTCGAGATAGTCCCCGGGACCGCAAGCGTGTCAAACCGCACCGCACTGAGCTCCGCATTGAGCGACCCCGGCTATTACCTCGTCACGATGACGGACGACATCACCGACATCGGCACCGTCCGAGTCCCCGAGGGAAAGACGCTCGACACCGGCGGAAATAAGCTGGAGTGCATCGACTTGATCAACTACGGGACCGTGCTCAACCCCTATGACGGAGACCTCTCCGACCCGTCCGCCGTAGGCGCGCTAATCAAGGCGGACAAGGTGACAAACGGCGGCAAGATCGACAACAGAGGTATCATCGCTCTGTCGCCCTTGCAAGACGCGTCGTGGCAGCAGCAAAGCGGCTCCGAATTCGTCAACGTCGGCGTAGTATTTGTCAATGAAAACACCGCGGCCGCATTACCCGGCGCTGTGCGCCGCATATTCATCGACAGCGTCGACATCGAGCTCCAATACGCATCGACAAAATATGACGGCGGCGAAAAATGCCCGACGGTCACAGCAACAAAGGGCGACGTCTCAATCTCTGCGGACGATATGACCGTGATCTACGCCGACAACGTCTCTGCCGGGCAAGCGACGGTGACCGTCTCCGGGAAAGGCGGACTTTTCGCCGCGCTCGTCGGCTCAAAAACGCTCACCTTTGGGATAGAACGCGGCCCGACGATCGTGAGCGACAAGGCGTCTCTGCTCGCCGCCCTCGACGACGAAAATTGGCAAATTATCACCCTCGGCGCAGACATCGAGGTCGGTTCGGACGCCATCGAATTGCACGAAAACACCACCGTCGCTTGCGACGAATATAGGCTCGTCACGGACGTCGATAACATCCCGTCCGTGCCCCAAACTTCAGCGATCACCGCGACCGCAACTTCGGTCGACAAGCTGAGCGCGCTGCTGCGCTCGGCGACATATATTACGCTCGACAACGACTTGACCGGAAACATCATCAACGTCAACGGGACGAAAACTCCCCTCGCCGTCACGCTCGACCTCGACGGCAAGAGCCTCGGCGCGGCGCTCTATCTCGACGGCGACGGCAACACAATTGATTTAACCGTCACAAACTCTTCGGAGACGCAAAAAAGCTATCTCGCGGGCAACGCGACCGCAACGGCGGCGGTCGTAATATCGGGAGATTCCAACCGCGATGTCACGCATTTGACGCTCGAATCGATCGCTGTCAACGGCATCGTCGTCGACGCGCCAAACGCTTCGGTCAATCTGACGGTCACGGACTGCATCATCACGAAGGGCGCAAACGGCAGAGCGGCGGTCGATTTGAGCCGTCCGCAGTCCTCGGTTCAATCGCCGTTTGCCGCGAAGTTCACCGGCTGCACTATCTCGGGCGAAGAGGGCGTGTACGTCAACGCTCCGTCCGCAACCTTCACCCGCTGCACGATCACCGCCGAAGGCGAATACAGCGCCCCGTCGTCATACTCCAATGCCGGCAGCGGCTTTGCGGCGGCGATATACTTCCAAGAAGGCGTGCCGACGTCGGTAGTCTTTGAGGAGTGCGAGCTGGAATCGACAAACGGCTATGCGCTCGTTCAAGCTCAAAGCGACGCCTACTCTACGACTTTTCCGGCGGCAAGCTACGCTATCCTGCTCGACGGCTGCACTCTGACCGGCGGCGACGGCAAGACGAGGCATTGCGTGTCGAAGGACAATTTGACGATCAAATAAATAGTTGCGCTCAAACCCTTGACAACTTTCCGCGTCCCAAAAAGGCGCGGATTTTTTTGTCAAGGGGTGAGTACACTCTTTTTTGCAATACAAGATATTTTCGTCTCATTGCGTTGACCGCCGCAACAAACGCATTGCGCGTACGAGCCGTCAACCGCGCCGCGGTCGGCTTTGTGCGCCGACGCCGACTACGGAGATACTCAATCGAATGCACGCACATCGAACGATATTCCGCCGGGCAACAATTGCGGCAATATCTCGCGGTATCTGCCCTTTTCGGACGGGTCGGTCAAAATCAGGTCGACATGCGGCGCGCCGTGCAATTCGCACGTCCGCGCGATACGGGACGCAACGCCGACCGCGCCGTCAAAGACGGGACAGCCAAAGCGCTTGGCGATGAACTCGGCAAGATATGAATAGTGCGTGCAGCCGATCACGACCGCGCCCAAGTCCTCGCGCGGATACGCCGACAGGATGCGCTCCGCCTCCGCCTTGGCGCGCTTGAGGTCGGGCAGCCCGTACTCGACAAGATGAGCAAGGCGCGAACAGTCGGGCGCGTTGACCTTTACTCCGCTCGCTTTGAGCAATGCGGCAAAGCGCGGCTGTTTGAGCGTCAGCGGCGTTGCCATCACCGTCAACTTGTCATACCTCGCCGCCGCAGGCTTGATCGCCGGCTCGGTACCGACAAATTCGATGTCCGAAAACTCGAAGCGCAATTCGTCGATACAGACCGCAGTGGCGGTGTTGCACGCAAGCACGATCGTCTTCGCTCCCGATGCGATAAGCCGCGCGCAATTACCGCGCACATATCGCTTCAGCGACCTTTCGGACAAGCGTCCGTAAGGCGCGTGAGCGTTGTCGGAAAGATATAATATTTTCCCTGCCCGTGTGCGTTCAAGCAACTTTTTGACGACGAATAGTCCGCCCATGCCCGAGTCGGTGACCGCTATATCCATACCATAATACTATGCGCGAGCTACGGCGCGTTTTCACGAATACGCGGCAAAAATCGCTGCGGCGATCGTATTTGCGCACTCGCCGACAACGCTCTCGGCGTCGTAGGGAATGACGCTCCTTTGCCCCTCCGTCGTGTCGACGGCGCAGATCAGAGGCACTCCGACCGCGAGCACTCGCGTCCCGATGTAGTCGCCGTCGATACACTTTCCGCCTCCGCCCGTTCCGCTTCCGGGGCGGATCCCTGCCGTCGTCAATTGATAGCACGCGCCTATCTTGCGCCAATCCGTCGTCGCGAGCGCGTCCGCGGCGATTACGAGATCGGGCTTGACGGCGCCCGCAAGAGAGGCGATCACGTCCGCGGAGTCCACTCCCGTCACCGCCCTGACTTCGGGCAGCACGGTCAAAAACGCGCCGTCTCTGTCCAGCCGCCTCAAAGCGTTCACCGCATCTGCGCCGAACGCGTCGGAGACAAAAGACGAATTGCCAAGCCCTGCGACCAACACCTTCACGCCTCGCGCCAATCGTCTCATGGCATAGGCGAGCGCACGCGCCGCGGCGCTTCCCGTCACGGTGCAATAGTCGCCCTCTCTTCGGCTCAGCGCCCTTGCCGCAGCCTCGTCGATGTGCGAAAAGCGCAACTCACAGCCGTACTTCTTCTCCAACCGCGAGATGTATCCGCCTCGCCATGCGGCGGCGTCCGAAAGCAGGTCCGAACCGTCCGATATCAAAAATTTTTGCATATCAAGAGCATTGACACAAAACGGCAAAACGATAGCGTTTGCGGCGCTTTTTGCTCATATTTGCGCCCGCGGACGCGACTTTGGCGCTCAAAAGCGCAAAAATACTCAAAAAAGCGCGTGCATTTTATTGCTTTATGGGCGCAAGTGTGCTAAAATGTTTTAGCAAATACGAAAACGGAGGGAACCTATGCCTAACATTAAGTCCCAGAAAAAGAGAGTCGGCATCTCCGCCAAAGAGAACGAGATCAACGTCGCGAAGCGCAGCAGAGTCCGCGGCGCGATAAAGAAGTTCCAGGCGGCTGTCGAGGCGAAGGATTTCGAGAATGCGGAGAAGCTTCTGCGTGAGGCGATCTCTTTGATCGACTGCGCGAAGAACGACGGCATCTACAAGGCAGAGACGGCAAGCAGGAAGATCGGCAGACTTTCCAAGCAGCTGGACAAAGCGAAGAAAGCCGAGTGATTTGAACGAACGAAGTTCGGCGCGCCGTAAGGCGCGCATTTTTTTTGTCGATCTTCGCTTTGCCGGTTTTATCGGCGTTTGCGGCGTTTGTTCAAACTCCAAGCCCGCAACGCCTTGCCCGACACGCATATCTTTACATTGTGTTTCGGCCTTCAAAGCGCAGCCGTTGAAAGTGCGACGGACGAGACAAAGATGGTCCCGTCCGCCGCGTCATTTGAAAAAGCGGCTCCCTTTCGGAGCCGCGCATTTTATCTCCAAAGCACTTCGAGCGTCTTGCGGTCGAGCACTCCCCATCTGCCGTCCTCGCGGACAATCGCCCTGCCGTCCTCGAAC
>CABKMX010000092.1 GCA_902373595.1 uncultured Christensenellaceae bacterium | reverse complement strand
TGTCGGGCTAGGGCGAAGAAGTGGGGATAACAAACACGGATACCAAAAATTTTGAAAATAAAGAAGGAGAATGACAAATGCTGAAAACATTGGCAAAGAGCATCAGGCAGTACAAGCGCGAGTCCATCTTGTCGCCGGTGCTCGTCACGCTCGAAGTGTTGCTCGAATGCATGATCCCATTGTATATGTCGACGATGCTCAAAAACATAACCGACGAGCCGACGATGAGCAACATTTTGATCTACGGTGCGATCTTGCTGGTCATGGCGGCGTTCTCGCTGCTGTTCGGCATACTCGCAGGTAAGTATGCGGCGACCGCGTCCGCAGGCTTTGCGCGCAACCTCAGGCACGACATCTACTACAAAATACAGGATTTCTCGTTTGCCAACATAGACAAGTTCTCGACCTCGAGCCTCGTCACCCGTATGACTACGGACGTCACCAACATCCAAATGGCGTACATGATGATCGTCCGCGTCGCGTTCCGCTGCCCGGTGATGATGATCGTCTCGCTGGCGATGACCTATTCGATCAATTGGCAGATGGGCGTAATCTTCACGATACTCGTACCCATACTCGGAGCGGGACTGTTCATCATCTTCAAAATGGTCGACCCCATTTTCAATAAGGTGTTCAAAAAGTACGACGCGCTCAATGAGTCGGTGCAGGAGAACATCAAGGGCATCCGCGTCGTCAAGTCGTATGTGCGCGAGGACTACGAGATCGACAAGTTCGACAAGGCGGCGGAGAACGTGCGCGCCGACTTCACGCGCGGCGAAAAGATCATTGCGCTCAACAACCCGTTGATGCAATTCTGCATGTGGACGGCGATCACGATGATCTGCTTTGTAGGATCGATGATCGTCATGCGGTCCGCAGAAGAAGCGCTCAACCGCAGCGACCTCATGATCCTGATCGTCTATGCGGCGCAGACGCTGTCGTCGCTGACGATGCTTTCGATGATCATGGTCATGATCTCGATAGCGAAGACGTCCGCCGACCGCGTCGTCGAGGTGCTCAACGAAGAGAGCACTTTGACCAATCCCGAAAACCCCGTCTATGAGGTCCCGAACGGCGACGTCGAGTTTGACGGAGTCGACTTCAAGTATTCCGAGAAGGCGGACCGCCGCGCGCTCAAAGAGATCGATCTCAAGGTCAAGTCGGGGCAGACGATAGGCATTTTGGGCGGCACGGGCAGCTCCAAGACTTCGCTGGTCAACCTTATCCCGAGGCTTTACGACGTGTCCAAGGGCAGCGTCAAGGTGGGCGGCATAGACGTGCGCGATTACGACATCGAGGCATTGCGCAATCAAGTCGCGGTCGTGTTGCAAAAGAACGTGCTCTTCTCGGGCACGATCAAGGAGAATCTGCGTTGGGGCAACCCCGACGCGACAGACGAGGAGCTGGTGCGCGTCTGCAAGCTCGCGCAGGCGGACGAGTTCATCCAAGGCTTCCCCGACAAGTATGACACCTACATCGAACAGGGCGGCAGCAACGTCTCGGGCGGTCAAAAGCAGAGACTTTGCATTGCGCGCGCACTGCTCAAAAAGCCAAAGATATTGATCCTCGACGACTCGACGTCGGCGGTCGATACCAAGACGGACGCGCTCATCCGCAAGGCGTTCCGCGAAGAGATCCCCGACACGACCAAGTTCATCATCGCTCAGCGCGTGTCGTCCGTCGAGGACGCCGATCAGATCGTCATCATGGACAACGGCACGATCGCCGCGGTAGGCACGCACGACGAATTGCTCGCGCACAACAAGATCTATCAAGAGGTCTATTACTCGCAGAACAAGGTCGGCGCGACCGCGCAAACGCTCATTGAGCAGCGCAAGGAGGACGGCAATGGCAAGGCATAAGATAGAGGTCAAGCGCGGCAGCGTCATGAAGACGCTGGGCAAGCTGCTCAAATATATGTTCCACTATTACAGATGGCAGCTCATCTTGGTCATCTGCTGCATCGCGGTCACCGCGGTCGCAGGCATCAGCTCGTCCATCTTCCTCGAGATCTTGACCGACGACGTCATCACGCCGGGGCTCGAACAGGGCTTTGAAGCGGTCAAGGGCACGCTGTATACGATCATCGGTATCATGGCGGGCATATATGTGTTCGCGCTGATCTGCTCGTTCACCTACAACCGCATGATGGCAGTCATCACGCAGGGCTTCCTCAAACATGTCCGCGAGGATATGTTCAACAACATGGAGAAGCTGCCGATACGATACTTCGACGCAAATACGCACGGCGACATCATGAGCTACTACACCAACGACGTCGACGCGCTGCGCCAGCTCATATCGCAGAGCATCCCGCAGACGGTGTTCTCGTCGGTCGCGATCATCACGCTTATGATCTCGATGCTCAAATCGAGCGTTTACATGACCTTGGTCGTGTTGTTCGGCGTCGCGTTTATGTTGCTTGTGACCAAGCTCATCGGCGGCAAGAGCGCGAAGTATTTCGTCAAACAGCAAAACTCCGTCGGCACCACCGAGGGCTATGTCGAAGAGATGCTGACCGGACAAAAGGTCATCAAGGTGTTCTGCCACGAAGAGGCGGCAAAGCGCGACTTCGACAAGGTCAACGACGAACTGTTCGTCAACACCGACAAGGCGAACAAGTACGGCAACATCTTGATGCCGACCATCGGCAACATAGGTCACGTCCTGTTCGTGCTCGTTGCGATCGTCGGCGGCTTGCTGATGCTCGAAGGTGTGCCCAACGTGTCGCTGACCGGCTTGGGCGATGCGCTGACGATCGGCGTGGTCGTCGCATTCCTCAACATGAGCCGTCAATTTACGCTCAACATCGGGCAGGTGTCCATGCAGGTCAACTCCGTCGTCATGGCTATCGCGGGCGCGGAGCGTATCTTCGGCTTCCTCGACCAAAAACCCGAAACGGACGAGGGCTATGTCACCTTGGTCAACGCAGTCATCGACGAGGACGGCAAGATTTTGCGCGAAAGCCCGACCCGTACCGGCAGATGGGCGTGGAGACACCCCCACAAGGCGGACGGCTCGGTCACCTATCAAGAACTCAAAGGCGACATCCAATTGGTCGACGTCGACTTCGGCTATGTGCCCGACAAGATTGTCCTTCATGACGTGTCGCTCTATGCGAAGCCCGGTCAAAAGATTGCGTTCGTAGGCGCGACCGGCGCAGGCAAGACGACGATTACCAACCTCATCAACCGCTTCTACGACATCGCGGACGGCAAGATCAGGTATGACGGCATCAACATCAACAAGATTCGCAAGTCCGACCTCAGGCGGTCGCTGGGCATGGTCTTGCAGGATACCAACCTGTTCACAGGCACAATCATGGACAACATCCGTTACGGCAAGCTGGACGCGTCCGACGACGAGTGCGTCGCCGCGGCGAAACTCGCCAACGCGCACGACTTCATCACGCGTCTTCCGGACGGCTACAACACGATGTTGACCGGCGACGGCTCCAACCTGTCGCAAGGGCAGAAGCAATTGCTGTCCATTGCGCGCGCCGCGGTCGCCAATCCGCCCGTGCTCATCCTCGACGAGGCGACGTCGTCCATCGACACTCGCACCGAGTATCTCGTCCAAAAGGGTATGGACGCATTGATGCAGGGCAGGACGGTGTTCGTCATCGCTCACAGGCTGTCGACGATTCAAAACTCGGACGCAATCATGGTGCTCGACCACGGCCGCATCATCGAGCGCGGCAACCACGAGCAATTGATTGCTCAAAAGGGAGTGTACTATCAGCTCTATACCGGCGCGTTCGAGTTGGAGTGACGGCGCAAAAAAATCATCCCGGCAGGACTTGCCGGGATGTTTTTGTTTTGTCGAGTTCAAATTTCGGTCGTTGCCGCTTGAGCGGAGGCGCCGAGTCGCAGACGTATCTTTTCGAGGCGCGCCACGGTGTCGGGGTGCGACGAGGCGAGAAGAGAGAAGAATCCGGAGCGCGTCTTTGACGGGTCGAGTTGGGACAGCGCCGAATACAGTCCGGCGCCGAAGCCGCAATCGACGGCGAAGGCGTCCGCTGCGTATTCGTTGTTGCGCGAGGACGCGTTGACGAGCAGCATGCCGAATTTCACCCACAGGTAGTAGACGAGCGAGAGGGCGAGGACAATCACGCCGGCAATCGCCGCGCAGGTTGCCTTTGCGTTGACGCTCTCGAACAGCATTGAGAACAGTGAAGACATGGTGGTCACGACAAAGCCTACGAGCGCGGTGAAGATCACCAAGATGGTGTTGGAGACGTTGATTCCCAGCGTGAGATCGGAGTCGCCGTTTGCGATATGCCCGAACTCGTGCGCAAGCACGCCCTTGAGGTCTTCGTCCGAAAGAGCCAAGATGCCGTCCGTGACGATGATGGTGCGGTGACCCACGGCATAGGCGTTGACGTCGTCCGTCTGTTTGTAGTAGAGCTTGACTTTTGCGCCGACGCTCGGCGAGACCGAGCGCGCCGCGGCGTGGACTTCGTCAAAGACGCGGAAAAGCCATTCCGTTTGAGAGTCGCGAGCAAGAGGCTTCGCATTTTCTTTGAAACGGACGTACGCTTCGCCGAGAGGAGAGAGGGACAGCAGCGTGAACGTCATACTGATTCCCACGCCGATGAAGCCGTAGCCGACCCATTGCGACGCGTCCGCGGACGCTATCAAGCCGGGCGCGGCGAAGATGAAGAACACGATGACCAAATTGAGCGCAAAATAGATGCTGCACCATATCTTGCGAGGCGTGAAGAGCGCCTTCAAAAAACTCAGGATATACACGTTTTCCTCCCTGCCGTCCCAAGCGAACGGGCTCCTTTGATTTGATTTTATCACAT
>CABKMX010000091.1 GCA_902373595.1 uncultured Christensenellaceae bacterium | reverse complement strand
GAATCGTTGCTGTTTGAGCGTTCTTTGTATCTCTTGATTTCTTCTAAAAGGCCGTGCCTGCTTTCTTTCAAATCACAATATCGGCCATGCAGCTCCATAAAAATCCGTCTGTTGCCGCATTTGTCGATTGCCTCCACATCTTCGTTCGTAATTTTGTTCAGACGGAATCGTTCGCACTCTTCGTCAAAGTCTTGATCGTTCGCGTCTTCTTCTTCGTCAACGTCATCCTTCTCTAGGGCGGCGAAATCGGGGTTTTCGCTTTGAAATCTCTCGAGTGCGTTGCGCGCTTCAAGATAGGATATCTCGAACTTCATCTGCAATTCCGCAGCGGTCGCGACCCCTTTTCGTTCGCGCAAAAACGCTTCGATCTCTTCGTGGTTGCTGCTGTTTTCTCCCATGTTACCTCCTCTTTGCAGTAGCGCGTTTTGCGGAGAAAATTCTTTCGAATGCGTCCACAACGGGGCGATACTCCGACGCGTTGCTCTGCGGCAGATCTTTGAATTCGTCGCACGTGTAGTACCTCTCCAGCTTGGAATACAACACATAGCCGCTGTTTGCTTCGGTGACCACGCACTCTCCCGGCTCAAAATGAGCGAGCTCGCTGACCGGAATGAGCGGTATGGTCTCCAATTGTCGATTTTCGAGTTCGCCATATCTGCCGTTGATTGCGCTCAACGGCGAAAGTCTGGTGCGCTGTCCGCACATACGCGCAAACTCTTCGAGAGTTTCTCTGTTGTTGCTCCCCATAAAGATTTGCACGTTGAGATTGTCGCGAATAATCTTTGCCACCGCAGGGCTGTAGACCGCGTCGAGCTGCGCATACGACTGAACAATCAGCACGAAAAAGATGTTGCGGCCGGCGCACGCGGAGATTGTAGTTTCAAAACCTGGGAACGCCGGGAAATTGCCGAACTCGTCAAGGATGAAATAGATCGGATTCTCAAACTTGCCTCTCGGCCTTTCGTTTGCGGCTTGAATGAAGTATTTGTAGAGATCTTGAACAAATCTGCCGATCAATTCGTATTGCGTCTTGATCTCGTCCTGATAGTCGATGA
The DNA here is from genome assembly GCA_902373595.1 of uncultured Christensenellaceae bacterium. Classification (GTDB taxonomy): domain Bacteria; phylum Bacillota; class Clostridia; order Christensenellales; family UBA3700; genus Ornithoclostridium; species Ornithoclostridium faecigallinarum. The sequence goes on along the minus strand of CABKMX010000091.1, from coordinate 3,807 downwards.
ACAACGCCACATTTCCATCCAAAAACTCGCTAAAGTCGAACGAATTGAACGATGTGATTACGTTTGCGGTCGCCGCCCTGAACGTCGATATTTTTGTATTGAACATCGACATGACGCAAGAACGCGTTCTCGGAGCGTTTTCGAGCAGCGGCTGCGTTACCAGTTCGAGTGCGCGCGAAGAAGCGCCGCGCTTCGAAAAGTATCCGTTGTCGTCGTACGATCCGTAAGTCCTGTTTTCGCTTTCGTGAAATGTCCTAAGCGTATCGAAAATGGTACTCATTGCCACATCTTCTTTTTTCAACTTCCCGGCCTCAACATCCTCGAGCATCGCCCACATGAATCCTTTGAACACCTCCCTTGCGCTATCCGCCCAATATGGGTCGTTGCTGCCGTCGGGCGGCACCATGTACATCGCGATATCATCGATTTCCTTTGTGACATCCATTATAATCTGTTCACGGACCAACGCGAGCGCGCGGTCGAGCGCCTGCTGACTTTCATAAACTCTGCCTCTGAATTTATTGCACGGCTTTCCGTTCACTTCGACAAGCTCAATCTCGCCGTAAATATCGTTTTGCGAACAGAACTTTTCGCAAATCGGCATCAGCGGATTCCAGCACTCGGAATGGTTGCAGTCACGAAAATTGAGCAACAGCACCTTGTATCCCTCTTTGCGAAGCGTTTCGGCCGTAAGTCTGTATACCTCGCCCTTCGGGTCGGAGATAATCATCGACTTCTTGACCTTTTGGTGAGCGAACGAGCACACCAGCGGCACGACATAACCCGTCGTCTTTCCGAGGCGCGTGCCGGCGATTACGCATACATGATTGTCGTCCGCGGAATAGGTCTGACAGAGTTTGCCGTTGATATGAAAGTTGCTCTTGAGCACTCCTTTGACTGACAATTCCGGCAAGTCGTCGTATGCGACAACTCCGGGTGTGTCGATTGTTATCTCTTCATATTTTTTCAGCCGCATGTTCTCATAGCCGCTGAGCAATTTCTCATTTGTTCTCATATCCGTATCCTCCGAAGCCATACCCCTGTCTCTCTGCGCCGACCTTGTTCAATGCCTCTTCGTCTATTGTCAAAACATCGCCGCCGTCTATATTTTTGCGCGTGACGGACTCAAGCTTTGCCGCAGCCTCGTCGAGCGACAATGCGGAAAGTTCTTTCACCGCATCTTGCGAAAGCGACACGCTCGCATATCCGTATATCGCAGCCGTCTCCTCGGCAATTTTTGCGACAATCTCCTCGCGCTGTTCGCGCGAAGGCTCGCTCACCCTGACAACGTTGCATACCCTCCTGAATTGCGCCTCGTTCGCCTTGTCGCAGATACAAAGAGGCATCAGCGCGCCGACGTCGAGCGTCACGCCGAGATCGTGCAGCGCAAATACGCGCCGCCTGTCCATATCAAGGAATTCCGCCACTCTCTTAATCTTGTTCTCGGACAATTCGCCGCAAAGATCGATCAAGACGATGTTCAATTTCTTCTCGTCATAGCCGCGCAGGAAGACGTTATATCTCGTCCTGTCAAAGCCGCTTTCTTCAACCGAAGCAACCGGGACCTTCATAAAGTTCGCCGAGCCCAACGTCCTCTTGATTGCGACGGTCATCTCCTTGCGAACATATTGCGACCCGGCGGAAATGCAGAGCGGCTTTTGACCGATTCTTGCGGTGGCATAGCCGTCCAGCGCTACGGAAATCTCCCTTTGAGTCTGTCCGTATTTTATAGTGATGGTTTTGAAAGCATTCGAATCGAAGTCGCATTTTTTGCTTGCGTCGAGGTCGAGCGGAAGCTGCGCCAGCTCGGAAATTCTCGACCTGTCTCCGGAAAAAAGCATCCTGCTCTTGTCCGCAACGCTCAATGCCGAACTGTACAACACCCTCGCATGAGCGCGAGAATAGGCATCGCGATTCACGATGCCGCGCCCGAACATCTTCTCGAGCATCTCCGCTTCGGGACTGTGTTCACATGCCGGACGGCCATACTTTTCTATCGTCTCGTCGATGAGCTCGTACTTGAATTGCATTTTGAGCACCGTAATCAAACGGCACAAGATCTCGTCTTTCGCCGAGCGGTCTCCGTCTTTGAGATAGTGCAGGCACAAATACATCGCCTCCACATAGTTCCATCTCGCGGCGCGCAGCAACATCGAAAGCCCCTCTTTTGGCTTTAGCGGCAGGAATATGCCCTCACACATCATCATGCCGATTGTGGTCAAAGCGTGAATATAACCCCTCTCGGTCATGTCGCTCATTCTTGTAATCGCCTCCGAACGCGATACATCCTTGCGGAAATTCCATCCGCAATTGCGCCATTTGATTGCCGCCTTCCCCTTGATTTCGGCAACTTTGTCGACAAGGTCCGGCTCGCGATATTCGCCGATTGTCTCAAAATATTTGTTCGTACGCAACAACTCATAATAGTCCGCGTCGGAGCATATCTCTGCGACGCGCTCGTCATCAAAGCACTTTCTCAGCCCTTCGCGCTCCCCCTGCCCGACATGATACGCTTCAAAATATCTATCCAATACCCCGTCAACGGTCACATCGCTCAAATCCCGGCACAGTGTGATTGTGGCGCAAGCGCCGCTCAATGCCATCTCTGTTTTGTCGTTCATCACATCATTCCTCCTCTTTTCGTGCAATCAAAACTTCGTCGACAAGCCCGTACTCCAGCGCGTCCTCGGCGGTCATGGCGTTGTCTCTATCGGTGTCTTTCTCTATCGTGCCGAGCGGTTTGCCCGTGGCTCTTGCGAGAATCAGATTCAACCTCTCCCTCGTGCGTTCGATATGCTTTGCGGCAATTATGATGTCGGACGCCTGACCGCTCGCGCCGCCGAGAGGCTGATGTATCATCACCTCGCAATTCTCGGTCATACGTCTCATGCCCTTCGCACCCGACGCAAGCAATACCGCCGCCATCGACGCCGCCATTCCCACGCCCACGGTCGCAACGTCGGCGTCAATATAATTCATCGTATCCAAAATTGCAAGTCCGTCCGTCACGCTGCCGCCCGGGCTGTTGATTTGCAAAGTAATCACTCTCTCTTCGCGAGGTATCCCCGCTTCCTTAAATTCATTGTCAAGATATTGCAACTTCTCTATTACACACTCCGCCATCGCGGTGTCAATCGCTCCGAACAGGTTGATTGTCTTACACTTGAGCGAATATGCCGGCGAAAATTCTTCAGTCATGATTTTATCCTCCCTATTTATCGTTATAGTTCTTGTTTTTGTGTTCAAAAGATGCTTCGAGGGAGGAGAGCCGCTCTCCTCCCTCGACCGGTGGAAAGCTCGATTAAAGCTCTATTCCTTCCGACTCAAAAGAGCCGACTCTCTTTCCCCTTGCGCTTCTTTCGGCAAAGGCCTCTCTGTCGCACATGAAGTTCTCGTAAGTCAAACGGGCTTCGCAAATCGACACCGACGAGACGTCAACCTCGTCCATCAGCGTCTGCTCGACCATGTCGACAAGTTCGGCGTAAGGCAGATTGCTCCTTACGACAATGATGTTGGGCTGCGGAGTTCCGATTTCCAAAACGTGCGCGCAACGCATGAGCAGCGATTCCGCGACCCCGACGACGTCGATATCACAGACGGCGCACTCCTCCCGGTAAAGACGCGAGAAAATAATCTCCGCCGCGCTGCGATCGATACCGATTGACGAGTTTGTCTCTTGTTGATTTTTCATTGCTACAACCTCCTTTGTCTTGCTTGCAATTTTATCATAACATCTCTTCGCCGGTGAAAAGCTGTTCGATTGCGAGGATTTTTTATACCCCATATCAAACGCCGACACCCTTGAGA
>CABKMX010000090.1 GCA_902373595.1 uncultured Christensenellaceae bacterium | reverse complement strand
GGTATGCGTCGCTCGTCAACGACGACATCGTCGGCGGCGTGTTCTCGGTGCTTTCGTTCATACCGCAAATACTCGTACTGTTCCTCTTTCTCTCGATATTGGAGGACAGCGGATATATGGCGCGAGTGGCGTTCATCATGGACAGAGCGTTCCGCAAGTTCGGGCTGTCGGGCAAGTCGTTTTTGCCGCTTTTGATGTGCTTCGGCTGCGCGGTGCCCGGTATCATGGCGACCAAGACCCTCGAGGACGAAAAAGAGAGGCGCATGACCATCCTGCTTGCCCCGTTCTTCTCTTGCGGAGCAAAGCTGCCCATATGGGCGGCGTTCGGCGCGATATTGTTCAGGGGAGAGCACTCCGACCTCATCGTATACGGCATGTATATTCTCGGCATCGCTGTCGCGATCGTCAGCGCGATAATACTCAAAAAGCTCGTGTTCAAGGGCGAGGCGTCGCCGTTCATAATGGAGCTGCCCGAATACCACAGACCGCAGTTCCGCAACACGATGGTGCATTTGTGGCAAAAACTCAAACACTACCTCTTCCGTGCGGCGACGATCATCGCCGGCGCGACAGTGGTGATATGGTTCTTGACCAACATCAGCTTCACGTTCAAGTTCGTCGAAGACCAAGGCGACAGCATTTTGGGACAGATCGCGCAAGTGTTCTCGTGGCTGTTCGTGCCGCTCGGATTCGGAATGGGCGAGGACGGCTGGAAGTTTGTCGTCGCGGCGTTCTCGGGCTTGATAGCAAAGGAAATGGTCGTCTCCACGCTCGGCTCGTTTGCCGGTATGCAGGATGACGCGCTCGAAGTGGACACCGATCAATTGCTGTCCACCGCGCTCGGCGCTATGGTCAGCGGCATGGCGGGCGGCGCGCCCGCGGCGTTCGCGTTCATGGCTTTCAACCTGCTCAGCGTACCGTGTATGGCGGCGGTCGGCGCGGCTTACGGCGAATTGCGCAGCGGCAAACGCATATGGGGCGCCGTCGGCTATTGGATGCTTGTGGCATACGTCGTGTCGGCGCTGGTGTTTTGGATCGGCACATATTGGTGGATCTCGCTCATTCTGATCGCGATAGTCGCGGCGGCGATAGGCATCAAGATCTATGTCGACAAGACAAAGCAAAAACGCCTCGCGGGCGGCAGTGAGAGAGGCAAGTGATGGATTGGCGCGAAGTCGTGGTCATCATCGTTGCCGTTGCCCTCGTCGCGTTTGCGCTTGCGACTCCCTTTGTGCGCTCGTATAGGCGCAAAAAGGGCAAGTCGAACAGTTGCTGCGGAGGCAAGTGCTCGGACTGCAAGTACGGCGGCTGCCCCTATTGCGACAGCGCGGAACACGAAAAAAAGAGCCGAAAACACAACAATTAAACAGACTTTTTCAATTTGTCATAACCCCCGATACGAAGGCGCGGACAGCGATGTTCGCGCTTTCGTTCGGCTTGAAAAACCTGCCTTTTCGTGCAAAAATCGACAATCGTTACCTGCCTTTTCGTGCAAAATTCGGGTCAAAAAAGTTGCCTTTTCGTGCATGTGGTGCAGATATCACACAATTACAAAGAGTGAAACGTCAATCGACATATCCGATCAAATAGTCGACGCTGACGTCGAAAAGTGCGGCGAGAGTTTTGAGCTGGGCGATGCTCGGCTCGCTGTCGCCGCATTCCCAATGCGAGATCGCCATTTTGGAAAGACAGAGCCTCTTCGCGATGTCGGTCTGCGAGAAGTCGTTTTCTTTGCGTAATTCTTTGAGTCTGTCCTTAAATTCCATAAGATAATTGTAACAAAAAGTGTTATATTCGGCTTGACAGTAACAAATATTGTTACTGTAATAAAAGTATGCCGAACGATCGCAATCGTTTTTCGGCATAGGAGGAAAGTTTATGAATTGTTTTATCCACCCCCACAAGGCGGCGGTCGCGACCTGTAAGAGGTGCGGCAAGGCGATGTGCGAAAATTGCTCCGCATACAGCGGACACTCCGGCGAATGCCCCGAATGCAGAAACGCCGACTACAAGCGCGAGAGGGCGGCGCTCATCGACGAGCGCAAGTCCAAAATTCGTTGGACAGTGTTCGAGGCGGTCATATGCGCTTTGATCGTCGTCTTAACGCTGGCAATGATCCCGGAAATGGGCGCTGAGGCGCTGATAGCGCTGGTGATTGCGCTGATCCCCGTACCGTTCATCGTCCGCAACGCAAAGCGGCTCAAAGCGATCAAAGAGAGGCTGACGTTCGTCGAGGGCGAGATCGCCAAACTCGACGCTGCGCTCGCAAGGGGAGTCGCCGAAATCTGAAAGACGGCGGGACGCGGCGGCGTTCTGCGAGTTTGCGCATGCCGGATAGGGATAAATTCGGCTTTTAACGCGCGTATAGAATCATATTAATAAGCGCCTAATCGCAATCTGTGAATGAAAAATCATACACATTTGCGCCGTATATGGGAACAATTACCCGTATGCGGCGCAATTTTTGTGCGCCCGGGCGAGATTATTTGCGTCAATCGCTTGCATTGTCGCGCGGATAGCGTTACAATCTTAACAAGTCAGAGGCATCTATGACCGAAAGCAAAAAGAAGTTCAGCAAGAAAAAGATCGTTGCGATCGTCGTGTGGCTGCTCGTGTTCGCCGCGCTGATCGTGGGCATCGTGCTCACCGATCCGCTGTGCGAGCAGGAGGAGAGCGTCTCCGAAGTGATGGAAGACGCGGTGCTGCACGAGTCCAACAAGGCGGATCTGTTCGGCATGCAGGTCAACCCGGCGGTCATTTCCGGCTTTGTCGTCACGGGCATATTGCTGGTCGCGGCGGCGCTGATCCGCATTTTCGCGATTCCGCGTTTCAAGCGCGTTCCCGGCAAGTTCCAACTCGTCCTCGAGACGGCGGTCGGCTGGTTCGACAAACTCGCAAAGACAAATTCCCCACACCGCAATTCCTTTCTCGGCGCGTACATCTTCGCCGCGGGGGCTTATATTTTCTTCGGCACGCTGTTTGAGTTGATCGGCATCCCGATCATGACGCTCAGCGGCGCGTCGCTTTCGCTGCCGGCGCCCCTTTCGGACATCAACGGCGCGATCTCGCTGGGCTGTCTGTCCTACATCGTCATTTTGTCGGGCGGCGTCGTCTCCAACGGGCTCCGCGGAGTGGGGCGCACGCTCAAGGACTTCTCGCTGCCGATATCGATGAGTTTCCGTCTGTTCGGCGCGCTGTTGTCGGGGCTTTTGGTCACCGAACTCGTCTACTACTATCTTGCGCTCAGCTTTGTGTTGCCGGTCGTCGTCGGCATATTGTTCACGCTGATGCACGCGCTCATTCAGACATATGTGCTCGTGATGCTGACCTCGATGTTCTACGGCGAGGTGTCCGAGCCGCATGAAAAGAAGCAAAAAGTCGGCAAAAAAGCCGCAAAAAAAGATAAAGAAATTCTTGCCAACGAGGTAAAAATATGAAGACAAGCGTAAAAGTCAAGATCTCCGTCGCGTTTATTTTGATGGTCGTGGCTCTCGCCGCTCTCGGCACGACGTTGGGGTTGGTGTTCTCGCCCGCCTCGCCCGTTCTCGCGGAAGACGAGGGGACGACCGTCGTCGACGACGCCCAAGACGCCGCTCCCGCCGATGACGCGGACGGCGACAAGGGCATGATCGCAATGGCAGCCGCGATCGCGGTGGGCATCGCCGCGGCTGCGGGCGCGATAGCGATGGGCATCGCCGTCGCAAAGACGAACGAGAGCATCGCGCGTCAGCCCGAAGCGAAGGCGGACATCCGTTCGAGCATGATGCTGGGACTCGTCTTTATCGAGACCGCGATCATATACGCGTTGATCGTCGCGATATTGTTGATTTTCGTACTGTGAGGAGGCGCGTTCGATGCCTTTGAACATTGACTGGCAGCAGATCTTGCTGCACCTGCTCAACTTTCTCATCCTCGCGACCGGATTGACGCTGTTGCTGTACAAGCCGGTCAAGCGCTTTATGAAAAAGCGCGAGGACGAGTACGCCGCGCGCGAAGAGGGCACGCAAAAGGCTCTCGACGACGCGAAGGACAAAGAGAGAGAGTATGAGCAAAAGCTGAGCGACGCCGACGCGGAGATCGCAGAGATGAAAAAGCGCGCCGCCGAGGAGTCGGAAGAGGTGCGTTCCGAAAAGCTGCGCGCCGCCGAGAGCGAGGCGAAAAAGATCGTCGACGACGCGCGTGCAAAGGCGAAGTCCGAGCACGACAAGATCATCGAGGGCGTCGGCGACGACATCCGAGATATGGTCGACGAGATGGCGGGCAAAGTCGCGCTGTCGTCGAGCGTCGACGAGGCTTACGAGAGCTTTTTGAATGCCGCCGAAGAGGGTGCAAAGCATGAAAAGAAGTAAGGCGTACATCTATTCGGCGTCAAAACCCTCGGACGATCAACTCAAGCGTTTTTGCGCGTTTCTCAAGAACAAATACGGCGAAAAGATAACCCCCGAGTGGGTCGAGAGCGACATGTATCCGGGCGGGTTCCGTCTCGAAGTCGGCGACGACGTCTACGATTGGAGCGTGTCGGGCAGGCTCGACCAGCTCAAACGCCGCCTTGCGGAGGTGAGGGGCGAGGGCGTCAAGATCGTTCCGCTGATCAGGGAGGCGATCTCCAATTGGTCGCCCGAAGCGATAGCCGAAGAGACGGGAAAGGTCGTGTCCGTCGGCGACGGCATCGTCAACGCGAGCGGTCTGCCGCACGCGTCGTACGGCGAGATCGTCGTGTTCGAGTGCGGAGTCAAGGGCATGGTCCAAGATCTGCGCCCCGACGGCTGCGGCGTCATCGTGTTCGGCGACTGCGGCGAGATCTCGGCGGGAAGTTCCGTCCGCCGCACCTCGCGCACCGCCGGCATCCCGGTCGGCAGCGGCTTTTTGGGCAGGGTCGTCGACGCGCTCGGCAACCCCGTCGACGGCAAGGGCGAGATTGAGGCGGAAGGGTATCGTCCCATCGAGTTCGCCGCGCCCGGCAT
>CABKMX010000089.1 GCA_902373595.1 uncultured Christensenellaceae bacterium | reverse complement strand
TATCGGCAGATGTCGAAAGTCGCGCCGTCGACGCAATCTGCGCCGACTTCACTTGTGACATATCTTCGTTTGCTCGTCAAAGCGGATCCACACTCAAGCCTCTCGTCGCCTATGCCCCCGCGTTCGATTGCGGTCTTTTGTCCCCGGCAAGTATTCTTGACGACTCCCCGACCGACTTCGGCGATTATGCTCCGTCTAATTATGGCGGCGTTTACAACGGCGACGTCTCCGCAAGATATGCGCTCTCGCACTCTCTCAACATTCCGGCCGTTAGCGTTTTGCGAAGCGTCGGTGTGTCGGAAGGCGCGTCAGCACTGGCTAAGATGAATATCGATTGCGGCGATCCGACGCTCTCTCTCGCTCTCGGCTCAACCGAAAGCGGAATTACGTTTGACAAATTGCTCGGCGGCTACGTCACGCTCGCGTCGGGCGGCGAATATGCGTCCCTCTCGCTTGTATCCGCGATCTCCGATGCGGACGGAAATGTGATATATAGGAGAAATATCCGCACGAATCGCGTATATTCGCCACAAAGCTGTTATCTCGTGACCGACTGTCTGCGCGACTGCGCAAAAGACGGCACAGCCAAAAAGATGTCTCCCCTCGATTTCCCGATTGCCGCAAAGACCGGCACTGTCGGCGACGAAAACGGCAACAACGACGCGTATTGCGTCGCCTACACTCCTGCGCGCGCGGCTCTGTTTTGGATAGGCAGCGAGGATTACGGCTCTTACGTTACCACGTCCGGAGGCGGCTTGCCGACTATATTCGCACGCGAATTCTTCGAAGACATAGGCTCCTCCGGCGGCGATTTTGCCGTCCCGGACGGAATTGTCGAAGTCCGTCTCGATTCATACGATCTCGCGCACGGACGACTTGCATCTGCGTCGAGATTCGCGCCCGAATATGCGTGCACCAAAGAGCTGTTTGACAAAAGATATATTCCAATCGAGTCAAACGACTCTTACGACGCGCCTCAAGCCGAACATGTCCAAATAATTCAAGACGGCGATGCGGCGGTAATCACATTCATCGCCGACCCGAGATTGTGTTACCGCGTCGTCAAAAAGGGATTTTTGTCAAAAGACATGCTCCTCGCCGACATATCCGACCGCGAAGGTACGGTGACGATAACCGTCGGCGCAAGCTCGCTCTTCCCGATCTCGTACGTCGTCATCCCATACTATCTCGACGATACGGGCAAAGAGACAATCGGCGAAGCGACGGTGTTGCGGCAATAAAAAAGCCCGAGCATTGCTCGGGCGATGCGGCTCAATATCTGCCGATCTCTATCTTTTCGATGTTCTCGATTGCCTTGTCAATCAACTCGTGAAGATTTTCTATCAGCGCCTGCTCCTTGCGAGCGGTCGCGACCGACGGCTTAATCACAGGATTTCGCGGCAAAAACACCGTGCAGCAATCTTGAAACGGAAGTTCGCTCAACTTGTACGTGCCGATTTGCGACGCCGTATCCATAATCTCGTATTTGTCCATGCCGATAAGCGGACGGAACACCGGCAGCGACTCAACGGCGTCCTCTGTCACGGTGAGACTCTCAAGAGTCTGCGAAGCGACCTGCCCCAAGCTCTCGCCCGTAATCATCGCGCCGCAGCCGTTTTCCTTTGCGACGCGCTCGGCAATCATAATCATGATGCGGCGCATAATTGTGATCATATAGTCGGGTCTGCACTTCTCGTGGATCGCGAATTGGATGTCGGTGAACGGCACGACATAGAGGTCGATTGGTCCGGCGTAACCCGTGAGCACATGCGCAAGATCGACGACTTTTTGCTTTGCCTGTTCGCTCGTATACGGGAAGGAATGGTAATGAATCGCCTTAATCCTCATACCCCTTCTCGCCATGCGATAGCCGGCCACGGGCGAATCAAAACCGCCCGACAAGAGCAGCATTCCGCAACCCGAACAGCCGACCGGCATGCCCTGCGCACAGTCCTCTACCGTCGCGAAGACATATGAGAAGCCGTTTTCGCGGATATCCACCTTGATGTTGAGCTCGGGGTGCGACAGGTCGACTTTGTATTCCGGACGCCTGTCAAGCACATATCCGCCGAGATCGGCGCCTATCTGCGCCGAATTCTTTTCCAAAGACTTGTCCGCGCGGTTGACGGTGACGCGGAAGGTCGTTTTACCCGCAGGCGCGAACGTCATCATCGCCTCGCCGATCGCATCATAGTCGGTGCGCACTTTGAACGCCTCGCTGAGCGAGTGAAGTCCGAACACCCTTTTCAGTCGTTTTTTGAACTCCTCTGTCTCGCCCTCGTCGAAGTCCTCGACATAGTAGCGGTTGTGCGTTTTGGCGAACGTATAGTTCATGCCGCCGAGCGCCGCCTTTATGTTCTCGATGAGCAGCTTTTCGAAGTAGCTGCGGTTCTTGCCTTTGAGAAAAATTTCTCCGAAACGTAACAACAATACCTTTTGCATTTTATATCCTCGCGTATTTTTCCAAAACTTTGCGGCAGTCCGCAAGCGCGTCGCAGAACGCCGCTATATCCTCGTCGCTCTCGACGCCGTCCAAACTGACCCTGATTGCGCCTTCGGCGTATCCGCCCTTGAAACCGAGCGCGTCGGGAATGCGCTTTTGCGCCTTTTTGGACGAGCATGCGCTGCCGGTACCGACCAAAATTCCCTTCTTTTCGAGCGAGTGCACCATCACTTCGCCGCGCACGTCCGCAAAAGCAAAGTGGAAAATTCCGCCCGCACTGCGTTCGATATCGGTGGTTATTCGCACCTTATCTCCGAAATTGGTACGCAAAAAACCGTCAATCGTGCGCTTGTGAGCCGCGCATGTCTCCGCCTTTTGCGCTCTGAGTCCCTTGCCTTTTGCAACCGCCGTCGCAAACGCGGCGATGCCGGGTACGTTTTCGGTGCCCGAACGCAAATTGAATTCCTGCCCTCCGCCGTAGACAAACGTCGACGGATTGACTCCCGGCGCAAGGTAGAGCGCGCCTACGCCCTTGGGGCCGTGCACCTTGTGAGCACTGACCGTATAGAGATCGATCGCACTGCCCGCAAGCGTCATCGGAACTTTGAGGAACGCCTGCACTCCGTCGCTGTGGAATATGCAACGCGGACAACGCCTTTTGACCTCGGCGGCGATCCTTTTGACGTCATTGAGCGCGCCGGTCTCGTTGCAGACGTGCATCACAGACACAAGTACGGTATCCTCGTCGATAAGATCGTAAAGTTTGTCCTCGAGCACCGCTCCGCTTTTGTCGCACTCTGCGACTTTGAGCGTGTATCCTTCCGCTTCGAGCGCCTTTGCGGTGTTGAACACCGCGGCATGCTCGAGCGCGGAAACTATCAACGTGCCCTTCTTGCGCTTCAGACAGCATCTCAATGCGATGTTGTCGCTCTCGCTGCCCGACGCCGTGAACAGCAAATTCGCTCCGTCGGGCGCGCCCAGCGCGGACAATATCGTCTTGCGCGCGGCGGCGACGACGTGAGCGTTCACTCCTGCCGGCGCATAGTAAGCCGACGGGTTGAAGAAGTCGTCCACTCCGTATTTGCGGAAGTCGTCGAGACATTCGGGATACATCGCCGTGGTCGCGGCATTGTCCAAATAGATCATTTCACTCCTTTGACGAAAGCGCGTCGACAAGCGCAAGCATATAGTCGTTGAGCGCGAGCGCGTACTTTCGTCCGTCCGATAATTTTACCATATAAAACGCGCAGTCGCAAGGATCGGGAGCCAATTTCGGACATTTTTCGTCCGTGTCCGCGCACATTTCGAATTCGCCGCGGCGCAATTCGAGCATCTTCACGCTCTTGTGCGGATATTTGAGAACGATTGCGACTCCGTCTCGGCAAAACTCGTAGACCCATGTCCTGCCGAACCTCAGTGAAAGCAGTCTGAGCGCGAGCGAGACCGCAAACGACGCCGCGACGACTGCAAAACAGAGGTACGCGCCGGCACACGCCCTAATCAAAAAGGCGACCGTCAACACGTCGCAAAACAGCGCCGCCGCAAGCAATATCGTGCGACGGCGAGAGGCGGCATAGTCGACATATTCGCGCCTGTAATCGCCCGTCATTTGAACTCCGCAATCGTCACGCCGCTGTCGCCCTCGCCGTAAGCCGCCGACCGATAACCCTTGATATAGGACAGTCTGTCGAGATATTTGCGTATCCCGGTTCGCAACGCGCCGCTACCCTTGCCATGGACAATCCTAACTTCGCTGTAGTTGCACATCATCGCTCTGTCAAGATACCTTTCAAGCTCGGCAATCGCCTCGTCTACCGTCTTGCCGATCAAATTAATCTCCTTGGGACAGCCTTCATATGCGGTCGCCGGCGTTGTGTAGCTTGTCCTGGCTTGTTTTTCCGGTTGCGCCGCGGCGATGCGCTCGATGTCCTTGCGTTTGACCTCGGTGCGTATCACGCCGGCAGAAACCTCGTATCTGTCGCGATTACGGTCAATCGAAACCACATTCGCCTCGCACTTCAAGCGCGGAATATAGACCTTGTCTCCGACCTCAATTTCGCCGCCTATCCGCTTGCGTTTTTTTGGCGCTTCGGGACTCTCTTCTCGTTGCAAGTCGGACAATTCGCGTTTGAGCCGTCTCGCTTCAAACAGGGCCTGTTCATCGCCCTTTGCGACTTGCTCTTTGATTTTTTCAATCAATTCGTCCGCCTTTTCGGTATAATCCGTAAGCAATTCGCGCGCATGTTTGGACGCCTTGGTCTCCAGCTTTTGCCGCGCCTCTTCCGCCGCTTTGCGTTCCGCCTCGGCGGCTTTGAGTTCATCACAAGCGCGGTCTTTGAGTTCTCTTGCCTCTTCTTTGAGCTTCTCCGCCTCGCGCCTGCTGCTTTCGGCGGACGCAACGATATGTTCGAAACTGAGTTTTTCGTCGCCGATTAATTGCTCCGCTCTGTCTGCTATCTCCTCTTTGAGCCCGAGCGAACGAGCGATTTTGATAGCATTCGACGAGCCGGACACGCCAATCA
>CABKMX010000088.1 GCA_902373595.1 uncultured Christensenellaceae bacterium | reverse complement strand
AAATTTTTTCGTCTTAAAGTAAAGAAAAAGTGCGGCAGGCGGCGGCAATGTAAAATTTTCGATAAGGCAAAAATATTCGCTTGCGTGGGCAATATTTGCGTGCGCGCTATGCGTAATTGTTGTAAAGTCGTGCGCGCGTGTGCTATAATGGACGCAAAGAGCGGCGCATCGCCGCGTCAAGGAGATATCAATGAAACTCGGAGTAGTGGGTCTGCCCAACGTGGGCAAGAGCACCCTGTTCAACGCGATCACGCAAGCCGGCGCAGAGAGCGCCAACTATCCCTTTTGCACGATAGAGCCCAATGTGGGCGTTGTCGCCGTTCCCGACGAGAGGCTGGACAAGCTCGCAGCGCTTTACGATTCCAAAAAGGTCACGCCGACGACGCTCGAGTTCGTCGACATAGCGGGGCTGGTCAAGGGCGCGTCGCACGGCGAGGGCTTGGGCAACAAGTTTTTGTCGCACATCCGCGAGGTGGACGCGATTGTTCACGTCGTCCGCTGTTTTGACGTCGACAACATCACTCACGTCGACGGGTCGGTCAATCCTCTCCGCGACATCGAGACGATCGAATACGAATTGATCTTCGCCGACATGGAGACGGTGCAAAAGCGGCTCGCGAGGGTGCGCAACAGCGCCAAGGGCGGCGACAAAAAGCTCGCCGCGGAGGCGGACTTCGTCGAGGAGATAGGCAAGAAGCTGGAAGAGGGGTGCCCGGTGCGCAACATGACCTTTGACGAGGAGGAGCAGGCGATTGTTGACGACATGTTTTTGCTGACCGCAAAGCCCGTCGTCTTCGCCGCCAATATCGCCGAGGACGAAATCGGCGCGCCCGACAACGACTATGTCAAGGCGGTCAAAAAGTACGCGTCCGAACACGGAAGCGAGGTCATTGTGCTGTGCGCGAAGATAGAGGAAGATCTCGCGTCGATGAGCCCGGACGATCGGGCGATGTTCCGCGAGGAATTGGGCATCGAAAAGAGCGGTCTCGACCAACTCGTCACCGCGTGTTACAGCCTGCTCGGCTTGATCAGCTATCTGACCGCCGGCGAAAAGGAGACGCGCGCGTGGACGATCAAAAAGGGCACAAAGGCGCCTCAGGCGGCGGGCAAAATTCACAGCGACTTCGAAAAGGGCTTTATCCGCGCCGAGGTCGTCGATTGGCGCACATTGCTCGAATGCGGCTCATACACCGCCGCAAAAGAGAAGGGCAAGGTGCGCAGCGAAGGCAAAGATTATGTGATGCAGGACGGCGACGTCGTGCTGTTCAGATTCAACGTGTGAGGTGGATATGGATTTCAAGAGATTGCTTGCGGACACGGTGATACTTCAATATGTCGACAGCGAAGAGGTCGAGGCGCAGATGACGCGCCCCAAGGATCCGTCGATGGGCGATTGGTGTCTGCCGTGCTTCAAGTTCGCCGGCAGGTTCGGCAAGAGCCCGGCGGAGCTTGCAAAGGACATCGTGTCGAGGATAGGCGGCTACAACTTCCTCGAAAAGGCGGAGGCGGTCGGACCGTACGTCAACTTCACGCTTGACAAAAAGACGGTCGCGGCGGACGTCATCGAGCGCGTGCTCGGCGAGGGCGACGCGTACGGCGGCGGCGAAAAGGGCGCCGGCAAGACCATTTGCATCGACTATTCTTCCGTCAACATCGCCAAGCCATTCCACATGGGGCACATGCTCAACACGTCAATCGGCGCGGCGCTCTACCGCATCTACCGCGCGCTTGGATACAACGTCGTCGGCATCAATCATTTGGGCGATTGGGGCACTCAATTCGGCAAGCTGATCGTCGCGTTCAAGAAGTGGGGCGACCGCGAGGAGATCGAGCAAAAAGGCGTGCGCGGACTTCTTGATATATATGTCAAATTCCACACGGAGGCGGAAAAATGCCCCGAGCTCGAAGACGAGGCGAGGGCGTGGTTCAAGAAGATTGAGGACGGCGACAACGAGGCTCTCGGGCTGTTCAAGTGGTTCAAAGACATCACGATGAAAGAGGTCGGCAGAGTCTACGACCGCCTTGGCGTGACCTTCGATTCCTACGCCGGCGAGAGCTTCTACAACGACAAGATGCAGCCCGTGCTCGACGAGCTCAAAGCCAAGGGCTTGCTCGAAGAGAGCGACGGCGCTCAGGTCGTCCGCTTCCCCAAGGACAAGTATCCGCCCTGCCTTTTGGTGCGCAGCGACGGCGCGACGCTGTACGCGACGCGCGACCTTGCGGCGGCGGTCTATCGCAAAAAGACGTACGACTTTGCCAAGTGCCTCTATGTCGTCGCCTATCAGCAGGACTTGCACTTCAAGCAATTGTTCGAGGTGCTGAGGATGATGGGCAAGCCGTGGGCGGATGATATGGTCCACGTCGCGCACGGCATGGTGTCGCTCGAGGACGGGGCGCTGTCCACGCGCAGCGGACATGTCGTCTTCCTCGAAGACGTGCTCAACACCGCGGTGTCCAAGGCTTTGGAGACGATCGAGGCGAAGAGTCCCGACCTTGCGGACAAAGAGGCGACCGCAGAGGCGGTCGGCGTGGGTGCGGTGACCTTTGCGATGCTCTACAACGGGCGCATCAAGGACATCACTTTCAGCTACGACAAAGTGCTCAATTTCGACGGCGAGACGGGTCCGTATGTGCAATACACCTATGCGCGCTGCGCGTCGTTGATGCAAAAGGTCGCGCGCGAGGGCGACGAAGAGGATCTCTCCGGCATTGCCGACGAAGAGGGACGCGCGCTTGTGACAGCGCTCGGCGACTTCCCCGAGGCGGTGGAGCAGGCGGCGGAAAAGTACGAGCCGAGCGTAGTCGCGCGTCAGGTCATGGCGGTCGCTCAGGCGTTCAACAAGTTCTATTTGGGGCATAATATCGCAGGGGCGGAGCCGGCGGTCAAAAACGCGCGCCTGTCGCTTGTCGCGGCGACGATGACCGTGCTTCGCAACGGACTTAAATTGCTCGGGGTCAAGACCCCGGAGAGGATGTGATATGACAGATCCGAGAGAGAGACAGCTCGCCAAAAATCTCGTCAACTATTCGTGCGAGGTGCAAAAGGGCGAAAACGTATGGATTGACGCAATCGGCGTGGACGCGTCGTTTGTGACCGCGCTCGTCGAAGAGGTCTACGCTGCGGGCGGATATCCGTTCGTCAACGTCATCGACAACCGCGTTCAGCGCGCCGTGATGATGGGCATGGACGAGGAGCTTGCGAGGCGCATGTGCGCATTCGACGCGCCCAAGATGGACGCGATGCAATGCTACATCGGCGTGCGCGGCGGCGAAAACGCGTTCGAGACGAGCGACGTCGATCACGCGCGCATGAGCGCGTACAACAGATATTACAGCCACCCCGTGCACCACGAGCGCAGGGTTGCCAAGACAAAGTGGGTCGTGCTCCGCTGGCCGACACAGGGCATGAGCGCGATGTCGGGCATGAGCACCGCCGCGTTCGAGGACTTCTACTTCAAGGTGTGCAATCTCGACTACCGCAAGATGGACGAGGCGATGACGCCGCTCGTCGAGCTGATGAACAGGACGGACAAGGTGCGCCTTGTCGCGCCCGGCACCGATCTCACTTTTTCAATCAAGGGCATCCCTGCGGTCAAGTGCAGCGGAAGGCGCAACATCCCGGACGGAGAGGTCTACACCGCGCCCGTGCGCGATTCGGTCAACGGCAGGATCACCTACAACGTCCCCAGCAAGTACAACGGCAAGAAGTTCGAGAACATCTCCCTTGTCTTCAAGGACGGCAAGATTGTCGAAGCCACCGCAAACGACAGCGAGGCGGTCAACCGCGTCTTTGACACCGACGAGGGGGCGCGCTATGTCGGCGAGTTTTCGTTCGGGGTCAATCCGTTCATACACGACGCGATGGGCGACATATTGTTTGACGAAAAGATCGCCGGTTCCATCCACTTCACGCCGGGCAGCTGCTATGAAGAGGCGCCCAACGGCAACGATTCGGCGATTCATTGGGACCTCGTGCTTGACATGAGCGCGGATAAGGGCGGCGGCGAGATCTATATGGACGACGTGCTCGTGCGCAAGGACGGGATTTTCGTCTTGGACGAGCTCAAAGGACTCAATCCGGACGCGCTCGGAAGGGAATAGGGGAGCAAATTTTGAGTTATTGCGCCCAAAACATTGTCAAAGCCGTGACAATGTGATATGATATCAATGAAATAAAATTGACCTTTGGAGGTACTACTATGCCACTTGTTACAACTCAAAAGATGTTCAAGAAGGCCTACGAAAACGGATACGCCATCGGCGCGTTCAACGTCAACAACATGGAGATCATTCAGGGTATCGTCGAGGCGGCGACCGAAGAGAACGCTCCTCTCATCCTGCAAGTCTCCTCCGGCGCGAGAAAGTACGCCAACCCCGTCTATCTGCGCAAGATGGTCGAGGCTGCCGAAGAAGTCAGCCATCTGCCCATCTGCCTGCACCTCGACCACGGCGACACTTTCGAGCTGTGCAAGAGCTGCATCGACGGCGGTTTCAACTCCGTCATGATCGACGGTTCTCACCACCCCTTTGAAGAGAACATCAAGCTCACCCGTCAGGTCGTCGAGTACGCTCACGATCACGGCGTGGTCGTCGAGGGCGAGCTCGGCAGACTCGCAGGCGTCGAGGACGACGTCAAGGTCAAAGCCGAGGACAGCTCCTACACCAGACCCGAAGAGGTCGAAGAGTTCGTCTCCAAGACGGGCGTCGACAGCCTCGCAATCGCGATCGGCACCTCTCACGGTGCGTACAAGTTCAAGCCGGGCACCAAGCCGCAGCTCCGCTTCGACATCCTCGAAGAGGTTTCCAGAAGACTGCCCGGGTTCCCGATCGTCCTTCACGGCGCTTCTTCCGTTCCGCAAGAGTTCGTCAAGATCATCAACGAGAACGGCGGCGCGCTCAAAGATGCAATCGGCGTCCCCGAGGATATGCTCCGCAAAGCGGCGTCCATGGCTGTCTGCAAGATCAACATCGACTCCGACCTGCGTCTGGCC
>CABKMX010000087.1 GCA_902373595.1 uncultured Christensenellaceae bacterium | reverse complement strand
ATCTCGAAGTGGTAGAGCTTGGGGGTCTCGGGCGTCCAATAGATGGGCGACGCGACCTTGTAGTTGATCTCGCCGTCGGTGCAGTCAAACGGCTTGCCGTCCTCGTCGATAAAGATGAAATTTTTGGTGCCCGTGTTGGTAAACACCTTGATGTTGACGCTGTCGTCTTTGACGCTCGGGGTGATCTTCAAGCGCGTGACATAGGTGTCGGGGACATATTCGAGCCACACGCTCTGCCACACTCCCGATTGGGGAGTGTACCAAATTCCGCCACCCCGTTCGCGTTGTTTGCCGCGCGCGCCGACTCCGTGCTCGGACGGGTCGCGGACGACGAGCACGAGCTCGTTTTGTTCCTCGGCGACGGCTTCCGCCTCAAACGCGGTATAGCCGCCCGTGTGACGGGTCAGCTCTTTGCCGTTGAGCCAAACGATGCAAAAGAAGTCCGCCGCGCCTATGTGCAGCAGGAATTTGTCCTCGGCGCGCCCTGCGAACGTGCGGCGCATGACCAGCGTCTCGTCCGCTTTCAGGTGTCTGCCTACGCCCGACAGCGGCGATTCGAGTGCGAACGGCACGCGGATCTTGCCGTCATAGCCGTCGTTCGCCTTGGGGGAATACTCCCCGGCGACGATCTTGTAGTCCCATTCGCCGTCCAGACTCTCGTAGCTTCCGCGGACCATCTGCGGACGGGGATAGGCTGTGGTGTCGACGTTGTCGCTCCAAATTGTCTTGATCATAACTGTCCTCCGCTTTCATTATAAAGCAAAACGTGCGGCGTTTCAACCTTTTTGACAAAAATCGGCGACGGAAATGCGCCAAGCGTATTGCAAACGCGCGCGCTTTGTTATATAATTGAAGAAAGGAGTCGAGATTATGACGATTTTTCATGACGCGACGCGGCTTGTCGGACGCACGCCGCTGCTCGCATTGGACAGGCTCAAACAAAAGCTGGGACTCAAGGCGGACATCTTCGCCAAATTGGAGTGCTTCAACCCCTACAGCGTCAAGGACAGAGTGGCGCTGCGCATCATCGACGACGCCGAGGCTTCGGGCGCGCTCAAACCGGGCGGCACGATCGTCGAGCCGACGTCGGGCAACACCGGCATAGGGCTGGCGTTTGTCGGCGCGGTCAGGGGGTATGAGGTCGTTTTGGTGATGCCGTCGAGCATGAGCGTAGAGAGGCGCAAGATCTTGAAGATGCTCGGCGCAAAGATAGTGCTGACGGACGCGGCTCTCGGGATGAAGGGCGCGGTCGAAGAGGCGGAGCGCATCGCAAAGGAGAGCGGCGCGTTCATCGCCGACCAATTCGCCAATCCGTCCAACGCAAAGGCGCACGAGGACACCACCGCGCGCGAGATATTGGAGGATACCGGCGGCGGAGTCGACATCTTTGTCGCGACGATCGGCACCGGCGGTACGCTCACCGGGAATGCGCGCGCTCTCAAAGCGGCGCTGCCGGCGCTCAAAGCGTACGGAGTGGAGCCGGCGGCTTCCCCTCTTTTGACAAAGGGGCACGCGGGACCGCACAACATTCAGGGCATCGGCGCGAACTTCGTGCCCGAGGTGCTCGACATGAGCGTCGTCGACGGGGTGATAGACATCGCGGACGAGGACGCGTACGCGACGTCGCGTCTGCTTGCGCGCACGGAGGGGGTGCTGGTCGGCATCTCGTCGGGCGCGGCGCTCGCGGCGGCGATATCGCTGGCAAAGTCGGACGAAAACGCCGGCAAAAAGATAGTCGTCGTGCTGCCCGATACGGGGGAGAGATATGTGTCCACGCCGCTCTTCGACGTCGATTGAGATAGGAGTGTTCGGCACGCGCAAAGGGGACAGGCTCAAAGTCCTGTTCCGCAAGTTGCGCAGCAAGTTGTATCTGGACGGTCCCGTCTGTTCGGCATGCGGCAAAGAGCTTCTTTCGCACATCCGCGGCGGCTTGTGCCCGGAGTGCGAAAAGACGTCGGTCAAATTGGGCACGGACATCTGCGGCAAGTGCGGCAGGGCGCTCGCCAACGAGGCGGAATTTTGCGACACCTGCATTCGCAACGAGCGCTCGTTCGTCAGGGCGCGGTCGTGCTACGTCTACGAGGGCGCGCCCAAGAAGTTTGTGTACAGGCTCAAATTCGGCGGCAGGCGCTACCTCGCCGCGTTCATCGCCGAGGCGATGGTCGACCGCTATCTCGATTGCGACTTCGAATGCGACTGCGTCGTCGCGGTGCCGCTGTCGGCAAAGCGCAAACGCAAGCGCGGCTACAATCAAGCCGAGCTCATAGCGGAGGAGCTGTCGAGTCGGCTCAAACTTCCGCTGATCGACGGCGCGCTGGTCAAGACGAAGGAGAACAAATCCCAAGCGAAATTGAAAAGGCGCGAGCGCGAAGAGAACGTGCGCGGCGTCTATGAGGTCACTGCGCCCGAGGCGTTCAAGGGAAGGAGGGTGCTCGTCGTCGACGACGTGATGACCACCGGCGCGACGCTGGGCGAGGTGTCGCGGATACTTTACAAGGCAAAGGCGCGGAGCGTGGAGGCGTTGACCTATTGTTCGACGCGGTTCGTCTCTCCGTCCGAAAATATACTCAACGAGGAGGACTTCTATGAAGACGAGATGGTATAAGGACGCGTTCTTTTATCAAATCTATCCGCGCAGTTTCTGCGACGGCAACGGGGACGGCATCGGCGATCTTCGCGGCATCATCTCCAAACTCGACTACATCAAGTCGCTCGGGGTCAACGCGGTATGGCTGTCGCCGTGCTACAAGTCGCCCAACGACGACAACGGCTACGACATCAGCGACTATCGCGACATCATGGACGAGTTCGGCACGATGGAGGACTTCGACGAATTGATCGCAGGGCTTCACGAGCGCGGCATCAGGCTCATCATGGACCTCGTCGTCAATCACACGTCGGACGAGCATTGGTGGTTCAAGGAGAGCCGCTCGTCCAAGGCGAATCCCTACCGCGACTACTACTATTGGAAAAAGGGCAGGGGCAAGGACGGCAAGCGTCCGCCCAACAATTGGATGTCCAACTTTTTGGGCCCTGCGTGGAAGTATGAAGAGAACACCGACGAGTGGTATCTGCACCTCTTTTCGTACAAACAGCCCGACCTCAATTGGAATAATCCCAAGGTGCGCCAAGAGGTCGCCGACATCTGCAATTTTTGGTTTGAAAAGGGCGTTGACGGCTTCCGCTGCGACGTGATTACCTACATCTCCAAAAACGACGGACTGCCCAACGGCAAGATCAAATTGCCGCTGATCGGCTTTGAGCAATATTGCCTGACCGAGAACTACCACAAATTCATCAAAGAGGTCGCCTACAAGTCTTGGAACCGCTACGACACGACGATCGTCGGCGAGGCGATGGGCATCACCTCCAAAAACGCCGCCGGCTACATCGACGAGAGCGTCGGCGAGCTGGATTGCGTGTTCTCGTTCGAGCACACCAATTGCGACCGCTACACCCAAATCTTGCCGCACAAGCTGAGCGTGCGCAAGCTCAAATCCATCTTCGCAAGATGGCAGGCTCTGCCCAAAACGTGCGCGCCCACGCTGTTTTTCGAGAATCACGACCAGCCGCGCAGCGTGCCGCGCTTTGTCGGCTACGACGTCGGCGAGCACCGCGACAAGGCGGCGAAGATGCTCCCCGTCGCGCTGTATATGCAACGCGGCGTGCCCTTCATTTTCCAGGGGCAGGAACTCGGCATGAGTGACATCCCGATCGGCAAAGAGGGGACGGTATGGCGCGACGGCAAACCTGTCAAAGCGACGCTCACCGCCGAAGAGGTCTACAAGGACATCCTGTCCGTCAACGCTATGAAGATGTTCAAAAAGCGCGCGCCCTTCTTGATGCCCGTTGTCAAAAAGGTGCTCAAAAAGGTCGCTCGCGACAACGCGCGCACGCCGATGCAATGGAGCGACGCGCCCAACGCCGGCTTCTGTCCCGACGACGTCGAGCCGTGGATGATCGTCAACCCCGACTGCAAGACGGTCAACGTCGCCGCCGAAGAGCACGACGGCGACAGCTTGCTCAACTACTACCGCAAATTGATCGAATACCGCAAGGGCAGCGACTGCATCAAGAACGGCGACTTCAAGGAGTATTACGCGCGCAGCAACAAACTCTATGTCTACGAGCGCAAGACTCCGCAGACCACCGTCGCCGTCGTCTGCAACTTCACCAAAAAGGAACAGCCGTTCACCGTGCCGAGCGAATGGCAGGGCAAACAGGCAGTGTGCAAACTTTGCAACTACGACGAGGCGAGACCGCTCGAAAACCGCACCTTGCGCCCATTCGAAGCCGCTGTGTATGAGTTTTGACCGCGCCGCGCGCATTTGGACAAGGTTGAGGCGGCGGCTTTTACGCAGGGGCATCGTCCCGCCGCTTGCTAAGACCCAAGGGTATTGACCTTCGCGGTCGATGACTCGCCCCTGCGCAAAATACGCTCGCCTCAACTGCGAGCACCGACATAAAAAGATCCGACAGCAAAAAGCTGTCGGATATTTTTATGTCGGCTTGTCCAAATGCGTGCGGCGCGGTCCGTTTTTGGGCTTGGTTCTATGCCGTAACAAGCAAGTATAAGCGCAATCGAAAAGCGCTTCCGTAACGTTGCCGAGGGCAACATTTCACGCTTGCGCGATGCGCAAGCATTTCACGCGGCGGTCAAATGGCCGCCGTATTTCACGTTTGCGCGACAGCGCAGACATTTCACCGCCGGGCACAACTTGCCCGGCTTGCTCACCTGCCCGTTGCGCGGTCTTTTTTTGGGGCTCGGTTCAACGACAGGCAGGCAAGGAGCGGACCTTTTGCGCGCATACTTCGTCTTGCCCGGGGCTCAAGACCGCAGAGGGTATTGACCTTTTCGGTTCCGTGCTCCCTTTGGGGCGCGGACTGTTTGCTAAAAATTTTCGCCGCGTCTTTGTCCGAAAATCGCGCGGCTTGCCGCGCGGCGCAAATTCACTCAATTGCTGTCGCGGCTTACGATTCGGGCTGCGATTGCGAGCGCGGCGGTGACAAAGCCGCATACGAGATAGTACGTTTTGAGGAAGGT
>CABKMX010000086.1 GCA_902373595.1 uncultured Christensenellaceae bacterium | reverse complement strand
GCTCTCGTCCCTCTCTTTCGCCTCGCGCTTTTTCTGCTTTTCCTCGAAAGCCGCCCTCTCGGCGGCGACCGCCTCTTGCATGCGCGCCGAGTTTTCAATCAAGGCGGCGATATCGTCGCTCCTATCGTCGAACGTCTTTTCGCCCGTCATCTCTCCACCTCCTCTATCGCTCCGTCCTTGATGCGATATACGCGGTCGGCGATTGCCATCGTCGATTCGCGGTGAGACACCAAGATGATGCTCTTTTCCCTGCGGCTGTCCTTGAGCGCCTTGAGAATGATGCCCTCGTTGATGCTGTCGACGTTGCTTGTCGGCTCGTCGAGCAATATCAATTTGCCG
Organism: uncultured Christensenellaceae bacterium; assembly: GCA_902373595.1. Classification (GTDB taxonomy): domain Bacteria; phylum Bacillota; class Clostridia; order Christensenellales; family UBA3700; genus Ornithoclostridium; species Ornithoclostridium faecigallinarum. The sequence goes on along the minus strand of CABKMX010000086.1, from coordinate 4,716 downwards.
TCATGCAGGAATGCCCTCGCAAGTCCTATCCTCTGCTTTTCGCCTGCGGATAAGTCGTCGCCGAGAGCGCCGACCTGTGTGTCGTAACCATTAGGAAGCTTCATGATGAACTCGTCGACGGACGCCTTTCGGCAAGCCTGTCTCATCTCGTCCATTGTCGCGTCCGCCTTGGCTATGCGAAGGTTGTCGGCGACGCTTTGGTCGAAGAGATAGGTACTCTGACTGACCATGGTCACGTTGTCCGTCAACGCCGCGCTGTCAATCTCGTCGATGTCGACGCCGTTGTATTCGATGCTGCCCGAATCCTTCTCCCAAAAGCGCAGCAGCAATTTGAGCAACGTGGATTTGCCGCAGCCGCTCGCACCGACTATGCCGACGATCTCGCCCTTTTCGGCGTGCATGCATACGTCTTTGAGCACTCTTTCGTTGGCGTCGTATCCGAACGAAAGGTCGATTGTCTCGACGCGTTCGAAGTCGAGCGGTTTGCCGTCTTCAACCGGCTCGACGGCGGGCTTTTCGGCAAGCAATTTGAGCACGCGGTCGCCCGACGCAAACGTCTGCGTGAGGTTGCCCGGAAGCGCCGATATCGCGATTACGGGGCCGAACGAACCGAACACCGCAACCACCCCGACAATCATCATGCCGACGCTCAACCGGTCGGTCGACACCAAGATCACGCCGACAGTTAAAGTGAGAATAACAAACACGGACACGAAAATTTCGGTCAAACCCGCCGCTGTCGAAATCTTACGCTTGAGTTTTTTCGTATAGTCCAAAAGCGAGTCGCTGCGCCTGTCCACTTCGGCAAGCCGCGCGTTCTCGGCATTGTTGAGAACGATGTCTTTGACGCCCTTTATACTGTCCAAGAAGTAGGCGTTGAACGATGAGAATTCCGCCCTGTAGCCCACGCCGCCCGAGCGCATCAGCTTGGACGAGATCAGCGGCAGCACTATCCCTATCGCCAGATAGCCGCACAGCGCGACCAGCGCCAAATACCAGCTCGACACGCATCCGACGAACACGAATACCGCGCTCGACACGACGACCGCTATGCAGATGGGCGAAATCGTATGCGCATAGAAAACCTCGAGCGTCTCGATGTCCGAAGTGATCATCGCTATGATCGCGCCCTTTTGCTTGCTCTCCAGCTTGGCAGGGCAAAGCACGCGCAGCGCGCCGAATATCTTGTCGCGCAACACCGCGAGCAAGCGAAACGCGATGTAGTGATTGCTGTATTGCTCGGCATAGCGCAACGCCCCTCGCAGCACGCCGAACCCGACCGCAAGGCCCATAATCCAGCCGTACGACAGGGCGATGTTTTCCCCGAGCGCCTTGGCGACGCCGACCGCGCCCATCAACGTCACGCCCATTGCGCTGATGAACCCGAGACTGCCGTTAATAACGGCGATTACCATTATATAAGCGAGCGATCCGAGCAAGACAATCAGTCTCGCCATAATCTTGCCGCCGTTCATTCTCGTATTCTTTTCAGTCATTGTCGTCCTCCCCGTCGAGATATCCCTCTTCGAGCGCCTTTTGCGCGTTGAACAGCCGCGCGTATTGTCCGCCCTTTGCGATGAGCTCGTCATGCGTGCCGCTCTCTTTGACTTCGCCGTCGCTCATGAAATAAATGTTGTCCGCGGGAACCACGTTGGCGAGCCTGTGCGAGATGACGATGACGTTCTTTACCTTTGAAAGTTTGCGTATGTTGTCCATGATGATGGCTTCGCTGTCGCCGTCGATGTTGGACGTCGCCTCGTCAAACGCATATATCTCCTTGTCGGCAACGAGCGCGACCGCCAACGCAAGCCGCTGCTTTTGTCCGCCCGAAACGTTGCCGCCATCCTCTGCAATCACCTTGTCGAGTCCGCCGCCCGACTTCACGAACTCGGCGAGCCGCACCTGCTCGAGCGCCGCATATATCTCTTCGTCCGACACCTCGGGACGGGCGAGTTTGAAATTGTCGCGCACGCTCTCGTTGAATATGTAGGAATTATACGAGACAATCGCAAGGTGGGAATACCAGCCGGCACGCGAGATTTCGCTCAGCTTTTTGCCTCCTGCGAGCACCTCCCCTTCGCTCGGTCTGTATGCGCCGCTCAACAGATTGACGACCGTCGACTTGCCGCAGCCGCTCTCTCCGACGATTGCGGTCATCCCCACGCGCGGAAAGCTCATCGTCACGTCTTTGAGCACGTCGCGTTTGCCGTCGTACGAAAAGGTGACGCCGCGAAGCTGCGCGGTCGTATCGTCGATGTCTCCGTCGCCCCATTCGGGCTCTTTGGCTTGAAGAATCTCCAGGATTTTGCGCCCTGCGCTCGCGCCGTTCATCGCGACGTGGAACGCGCTGCCCAGCGACCTTAGCGGCAGAAAGAATTCCACCGCAATCAACACGAGGAAGAGCGCTTTGATCGGATCGGCGCCGTTCATCACTCCGCTTACCGCAAGCGCTATGCCTGCGCCGGCGCCGCCGTAGGCGACGAGATCCATAATCGTCGTGCTGGCAAGCTGCATGACCAACACCTTCATCGTAATCTTGCGGAAGTCCTCTGCGGAAGCGTTGATCTGTTCGTGCTTGCGCGCGTCCGCCTTGAAAATTTTGAGCTCTTTCAGCCCCTGCACGCTGTCCAAAAACACGTCGCCCATCGATGTGTACTTGCCCCAATACTTTGCAAAAATGCGCTTGGCGTACTTGGACACCGCGACTATCGAAATCGGAATCAGCGGCACGCAGACAATCAGCATCACCGCCGTCCGCCAATCAATCGGAGCGCATATCGCGAACAATATGAACGGCGCAATCATCGAATAGAAAAATTGCGGCAGATAGGTCGAATAGTAGAGGTCGAGCTGCTCGATGCCCTCGACGCCGACCTGGGTCATGCCTGCCATCGTCGCGCTGTCGGACGAGCGCACGCCGAGCCTCAGCATCTTGTCGTACGCGCGGTGGCGCAAATCCTTTTTGACGTGCGCCCCGAGCGCGTTTTTGAACTCATTCGTCGCCTTCGTAATGCAAAATCTCAACGCTATGCACAGCGCCGCGATGAGCGCAGGCGCAACATACGACGACGCCGCCGCGCCGTCCGCCGCAAGCCCTATCGCGTAACATATGCACGCGGTGACTGCGGTGTTGGCAAACAGGCCGAATATCATCGCGATTACCGAATAGGCGATATATTTGCGGTTGCCTCCCAACAGCGAGAGCAGCTCTTTGTCAATCATTTCGCTTCTCCTCTTTGTCTTTCATCTCTTTCTCTTTTTGTTTTTGTCTTTCTTGTTTTGCGTTTGCGCGCCTTGTCTTGATTGTCTCCGCGAGATGCGAAAAGGCGATTACGGGGTGCGTAAAGGTCAGTCGCGGACCCGAATAGCGCATCACGGCGGCAATCTTTTGCCTCATGTCGGGACGGTAGCAATGAATCTTGCAATTGGAGCAAAACGGCTTGTCGTCCCCGAACGGACACCTCTCGCGGCGCTGCCGCACATACTCGGCAAGCTCGGCGCACTCGGGGCACAATTCCCCCTTTTTGCTCTTGTGCTTGCCGCGGCAATACATCGCGATCATCAATTTAACGATTTCAAGATCTTTTTGCTTTTCCATACGCGCCTCGTCGAAAGTATTGTTAGCGCTGGCTAACCATAAGTTAGCATAGACTAACCTTGCCAAAAAGATTATAGCCTCTTTTGTCGCAAAATGCAACAGATCGCACGGGGTATCGCAAATTTTCTTTGCGTTTTCGAAAAAAGGACGCCGGGCGGCGTCCTTTGCACGACGATATATTATGATTCGCGCGCATTAAAGCGCGAAGTCGCAAAAAATCGGATAGTGGTCGGTCATCGCGAGCTCTTCGCCGTAGCGGAAAAACGGCTCGGTGACTATGCGGTATTCGAGCGGCTGTGCCTGCCCGAGCAATATCATATGATCCCAAAGGTTGTCGCTGTGCTCGGCGACGAACTCCTCGTCGCAGATCACCCTTTCGGCGGCATATCTCACGTCGGCGCCGCCTATCGCCGCGACCAGGTCGTCGTAATTCGACCCGTCGCCGTAGTCCTCCCCTTCCAGCACATTGTAGTCGCCAGCAGCGATTACCGGACAGGCATACTCCTGCGCGAGCAGGCGGACTTGTTCGGCGAGCTGCGCTATCTGCGAGGTACGGTACTCGACCTTCTTCTCCTCTGTCCCAAGGTCGAAATGCGTGGAAGTGACGGCGAACATTTGTCCGTCCTCGGCGAGGAAAACTCCCCATGCGACCGCGCGGCAGCCGCTGCTGTCACACTTGTCGTATTCGAAGTAGCCGCCGTCGACAAGGGTCAGCTTGTCGGCATTGTAGATCATGTTTGTCTTGGTCTTGCCGTCGTGGACGTATGCATAGCCGTCAAGTCTGCCTTCGAGGCACTTGTACCAATCGTCGCAAAGCTCCTGCAGCGCGACGACGTCGGGCGCGTAGTGCTCGAAGAATTTTTCGGCAAGTTGGGCACGCGGCTCGACCGGCTCGCCTCCCCACGACTCCATATGCACGAGCATATTGACGGACATCACTCTCACGTCGCTGCCCTCGGCACGCGAAGCGTCGGTGGCATAGAGAGAATCGAACGCCCAATCGGGCAGTTCCTGCGTTTGCGAGCATGCACAAAAACACGTCGACAGCGCAAGTACGACGATCGCGGCAAACGCCGCGGATGCGATTCGTGTTTTGTTCATATTTACCTCAAAAAAAG
>CABKMX010000085.1 GCA_902373595.1 uncultured Christensenellaceae bacterium | reverse complement strand
TTGCGTCTCGGTCGTATGCGAAGATAAACTTGAGCACAACCAACGCCTCATCCTCATTGATGTCATTCCCTACTACAAACTCGTCGCCTTGGACGCGGAATTTAAATCTTTCTACCTCTAGTTCGAAAGCTTCAATCAAAACCGCTTCGCCGTCCTGAGTGAATTCCCAGGCGTAAGACCTATAATATGCAACGCCTTGATAAAATACAAATTCCAGTCCGTAATACACCTTGTCGTATAGCGCAATAATCATTTCCAGGTAGTCGTCTACTGTTGCGATTTCGGGATCGCCCATTTCGGTGATATACGCTTCAAGCGCTGCTTCTTTGCCGGGAATTGCGGACGCCTCCGCTCTGTCGAACACAAACACCTTGCCTTCGACTTGAATCGGCTGCTCCTCGCCGCCGGGAGTCTCTTCGCCGCCGGGGGTTTCTTCACCGCCCGGGGTCTCTCCTCCGCCGGGGGTTTCTTCACCGCCCGGAGTCTCTCCGCCCGGCACATCCGCCTGCGTTGCGTCTCGGTCGTATGCGAAGATAAACTTGAGCACAACCAACGCCTCATCCTCGCCGGTGGTAAACTCAATTACAAACTCTTCGCCTTGGACGCGGAATTTATAACTTTCTACCGATTCTCCTGCTTCGAAACCTTCAATCGATACCGTCTCGCCGTCTTGAGTGAATTCAAAGGCGTCAGGCATATATACGACGCCTTGATAGAATACAAATTTCTCGCCGGCAAACGACTCGTCGTATCCTGCAGCCACCATTTTCAAAAAGTCGTCTACTGTTGCAATCTCGGGATTGCCCATCTCGGCGATATACGCTTCAAGCGCGGCTTCTTTGCCGGGAATTACGGACGCTTCCGTTCTGTCGAACACAAACACCTTACCTTCGACTTGAATCGGTTGCTTTTCGCCGCCGTCGTCCGGGTCGTCGCACGCCGCGAACAGCGTGAACGCCATAACCGCTACGAGCGCAATGACCAAAAGCGAATAAAACTTCTTCATACCTTTTCTCCTTTCGAAATCTTTGGAGTGCATGCGCGCACGCACGCAACATTCTTAATTTACATTATAATACATATTTGTTATATTGTCAACAATAAGTCTTTTAGGACTTGACAAGTACTATAAGACTTGATTTTGTTATCAAATTTTTATGATATTCGGCGAGACCTTAAAAGAATTACGCACCGACCGCGGATTGAGTCAACAGCAACTCGCCGACGAGTTGAAGATCAGTCAATCGGCAATCGCAAAATGGGAGTTGTCCAAGACGGAGCCGGTCGCGTCGATGATCGTCAAGCTCGCGAAATACTTCGGCGTGGACAGCGACTTTTTGCTCGGTTTGAGGGACGAAAACGGCAACCCCGTCGATTGACGCCGCCCTTTTTGAACTTCCGAAACTTTTACAACGCGCTTTGCGCCTCAAATGCCTCGATTATGTCTCCACCATTGCTTTCCGAAACGCCCGACTTCGCATGCGGCGGCTCTTTCCTGTTTTATTGAGTATTATCAATTATTATCGATTATTTTGACGCATTTTGACATCAATAAACACTTCGCCCGTTCTTTTGACTTTTCAAAGTCTCTTATATATTTCTCTGCAAAGCCGAGTTTGTCCACCGCATTTTGAAACAATTTTTGATCGCGAAGCGACACTCCCCCGTTATTATTCTCGCGACATCGAGTTTTGTCCACCGCTTTGGCAAGCAAATTTAATTGGCGCACTTCGTCTATAATATTTCACTCGGCAAATCGTTTTGTCCGCCGCGGGGGTGTGATATTTTGATTTAATGTGCGCGCTTGCGTTGCGTATGGGCACGGGGATATGTTATAATCGAATTGTCCAAGTCTTTGGCATCACAACAGGAGGAACTTTATGGACACTCAGGACACGACAAAGAGCGTCGCTCCCGATCGATCGCAAGACACCTGCCGCCCCGAGGACATCATTCCCAAAAAGGAAAAGATCATCTATGGCGCAGCCGACTTGTTCGGCGGTGGGCAGGCGGCGTTCATCAGCGTCATTCTTCTCGCCTTCTTCACCGACATCATCGGCATCGACGCCGCGGTCGCAGGTACCGTGATCATGGTCTCAAAGATCTGGGACGCGATCATCGACCCGTCGATGGGCATCATCTCCGACAACACACGTTGGTCCAAGTTGGGCAGGCGCAAGCCGTACATGATCATCGGCGGCGCGTTGATCCCGTTCGGATTGGCGTTCTTGTTCGCCCCGATCGCCGGCTTTGGCGCGACGTCCAAAGTGGTGTGGATGGTCTTTGCCTACATCGTCTACACTTCCATCTCGTCGCTGTCGCAAGTGCCGTACATGGCGATGAGTTCGGACATCTCGATGGACTACAAGCAGCGCAACAGCGCCAACACCTACAAGCTGTTCTTCGACGTCGTCGCTGCCGGCATCTTCTATCTCGCGCCGTCGCTGCTGTGGACGGAAGTGACCTCGGGCGACATGCCGTACCTGTACTTCTACTTCATCATCGTGTTCGGCTTCGGCTTGATCTTTGCGGTGCCGCTCGTCGTCGCGGGTTTCCTCATCAAGGAGCGCGCGCCGTTCGACCTCGACAAAAAGGAAAAACTCAACTTCAAGGACTTCTTCCGCTGCCTCACCGTCAAGTCGTACGTTTGGCACCTGTTGATGTATGTCACCGCGTTCCTCACGCTCGACATGGTCAGCGCGCTCGCGATATACTACACCAACTATATCGGCGGCGCGGCGCGCGGAGTCGTCGTAGACCTCGGCTTTATGCAAATCGATATGGGCTCGATCATGATCATCGGTCCGATGATGGTCAGCGCGGCGATCGGCATCCTCATCGCCTATGTCATCAAGGCGAAGTTCTCCAAGCAAGCCGCGTTCCGCGCGGGGCTTCCGCTCTACATCATCGGCGCGATCTTGCTGGCGTGCTATCAGCCCGAATGGAACCCCATCCTCATCCCCGTCTTTGCGATGATCATGGGCTTCGGCTTCGCCGGCGCGCAATCGATGCCGTGGCTCGTCTTTGCGGACACCGTCGACGTCGCCGAACTCAAATTCGGCTATCGCCCCACCGCCAATATGTCCGGCGTCATGACCTTCATGCGCACGATCGCGACCGCGTTCGGCACCGGTATGGTCGGCTGGGTGCTCGGCGCGGCGAACTACATCGAACCGGCAAGCCCCGACGGACCTCTCCCCGAACAGCCCGACAGCGTACTCACCGCGATCCGCGTTTTGCTCGCGGTCGCCGTCACCGTGCTGCTCACGATCGGCTTCGTCTCGTCGCTCCTCTACCGCGTCACCGACAAGCGCCTCGCGCGCATCCGCTACTTCAACGACAAGCGCAAAGAAGTCGGCGAAGAGGGCTTCACCCCCGAAGAAAAGGAAGAGTACGACAAGCTGCGCAAGATGTTGTGCTGATTTGAATTTCAATTGACAAATGATACGACCGAACTCGCGTTCGGTCGTATTTTTATTTCAAGGACAAAAAGCCCATCACAAATGCGTCGGGAAAGATGAATTGTTTTTCGCCGACGGCGAACTTGACTTTCAAATACTTTTTATCCACACCGATCCAAGTGATCGTGCCGTCGCCGAACTTCTTGTGCGTGACGCCGTCGCCGGCTTTCACATTGGCAAGGATCGTCTCCCATATGTCTTTGCCTTGTTCGCTCTCTCCGTTCACGCCGGCCGGAGCAGACGCTTGGCGCTCAATGACGCTGTCGTCAAGATATGCCCCGGGCAACAAGGCCTTCTCAAAATCCGTCAATGTCGCTTGCTGTTTGGAATACAACGCGTCGTACTCTTCGCGCCTGAGCACTGTATCCCAGCCGCCGACCGCTTCGCCTGCATGCTTGTCGATGCCGGTATAGGACAAACTCGAATTTTCGTATTTGCGGAAGCCGAAGATGCCTTGATTCATCTTTTCGGGGTCAAAGAGCCCTATCGAACACAACGTCTCAAAATCTTTGACTGTAAGCCCGGTCACTTTGTAGAACAATTCCGGCTCGATTTGCGTGATCACGTCCTTGATCGTCTGCTCGCGGAAGTCGGTCAAATACATGAACGCCGGAATGCGCGCGGCGAGTTTGAGCAAATTTTCCTGCACTTGTTTGCGCAAAGATTTGATCTCTTTTTCTTCGGCGGACACCTCTTTCGGAGTCTTTTTGCCGTCGCCCTCTTTTTTGATCTTTTTGATTTTTTCCGAACGGTTGATGATGGTCTGTATCTCCGCGTTCAAAGAACGGAACCCCTCTATCCGCATGAGCGCGTCCATTGCCTCTTGATTGTTTTGCAGCTTTTTCAAGGTGTCGTTGTCGACATGGACAAGGAGCGCGGTTTGCCAACGCTTGGCGAGCAGAGTCGCCGACGTGCCGGCATAAGTGATGTCGAGGATATCTTGCGCGTCGATGCGGTTCATCGACGCTCCGTCGAACGCGAGCACGGGCAAAAATGAAATGAAGTCCGCGACCTTTTGCTCGGGAGAGGTGTCGTCCACCTTCAAGCGGCACGAGTAGTCGGCGATTTGATGCAGTGCGCGCTCCAATGCAAAATCGAAGATATAGCACTCCTGCTTGATGACTTCTTTATCCCCGTGATCGTTTATGACTTCCCACGGCGATTGCACGCGGAACGCCGTCTGAAAGTACGTTTCGGGCGATTTTAAGTTGCGCAGCATGAACACGCCTGCCCAGGGACGGACGGTTACGCCCGTCGTAAGTTTGCCGCACGAGAGCGTGATCGTCTTTGTTTTGAGCGGATCGCCCATAGCGTTCAACACGGGGCGCAGCGCGTCCAAACCGATGCCCGCCTTTGAGCCGGCGCATACGACGATCTTGTAGTCGTCAAAGAAGCTGTTTTGCTTTTGTTTGAGCAAGTTGTACATCGCGTAGCAGCTCGCGACGTTCGGCAAAAACCAAAGCGTATGCGACAGCACGTTGAGCAGCGTGGTGTCCGAAAAAGGCATCGGCGGACGCTCCGCGCCCAGCTTCAATCCGTCAACGGGCATATAGTTGCCTTGGATCATTTTGAGCCACTTTTGAACATCTTCCTCATAGACGAAGCGCGCAGATTCTATC
>CABKMX010000084.1 GCA_902373595.1 uncultured Christensenellaceae bacterium | reverse complement strand
TGACTTCGAGGATCTTGTCGACGTCGTGGTCGACGGGTTTTTCGCAAAAGACGTGCTTGCCCGCCTCGATCGCCTCGATCGAAATTTTGGCGTGGGTGTCTGTAGACGAGCATATAAGCACCGCGTCGATGCTCTTGTCGGCGAGTATTTCTCTGTAATCCTTGGTGACTTTTTCGGCGCCCAAAGCCTTGACGGTCTTCTCCGTCTCGGCATTCATGAACGGGTCGGCGACGCACGCGACGACCGCGTCTTTGACATATCTTCCTATCGATTCGCAATGGACCTTGCCGATCCTGCCTGCGCCGATGATACCGAGTCTCAACATAGCGCGCCTCCTCAGATCGTGCCGTCCCAGGTGGTGACGTGGGTCGACTTTGCCTCATGCTCGTCGAACCAATGAGTGGTGACCGTCTTGCTGTCGGTGAAGAACTTGAAGCTGTCTCTGCCGAGGCAATGCAGGTCGCCGAAGAAGGAGTGCTTGTGCCCCGTGAACGAGAACACGCCTACCGGCACCGGGATGCCGACGTTGACGCCGACCATACCGCCGTCGGTGTTGCGGACGAACTCGCGCGCATAATAGCCGTTTTGGGTATAGATGACCGAGCCGTTCGCGAACGGGTTGGCGTTCATGACCGCAAGTCCCTCCTCGAAGGTCTTGACGCGCTTGATGCAGAGGACGGGTCCGAAGATCTCGCGCTGACCGACGGTCATCTCGGGGGTGACGTTGTCGAGGATCGTGGGTCCGAGGTAGAAGCCGTTCTCATAGCCTTTGACGACGGTATTTCTGCCGTCGAGCACGAGCGTCGCGCCCTCGTCGATGCCCTTTTGTATCCACGCCGAGACGCTTTCCTTATGCTCTTTGCTGTAGACGGGGCCGAGCTTGGTCGTCTTGTCGTAGGCGGGACCGACCTTGATGCCCTGCGCAAGTTCCTTGATCTTGGCGACGAGCGCGTCGGCGATGCCCTCTTGGGCGACGACGACGGGCAGAGCCATACATCTCTCGCCGGCGCAGCCGTAGGTCGCGTTGACGATGCCTGCCGCGGTGCGGTCGAGCGCGGCGTCGTTGAGCACGAGCGCGTGGTTTTTCGCCTCGCACAGGCACTGCACTCTCTTGCCGTACTTTGCGGCGGTCTCATAGATATATCTGCCGACCTTGGTCGAACCGACAAAGGTGATGCCGACGATCTTGTCGTTGCTGATCAACTCTTGTGTGTCGTTGCGGTCGCAGCTGACGATGTTGAGCACGCCGTCGGGAAGACCGGCTTCGCGGTACAGCTCGGCGATGCGCAGCGAGGTCATCGGGGTCGCGCCGGCGACTTTGAGGACGATTGCGTTGCCGCAAGCGATGCAGACCGGGGTCATCCAACCCATCGGGATCATCGCCGGGAAGTTGAACGGCGCGATGCCGGCGAACACGCCCATCGACTCGCGGTAGAGCACGGTGTCATAGCCGCTCGACGCGTCCATCAGACTCTCGCCTTGGAGCAGCGACGGCATAGAACACGCGAGTTCGGTGCCCTCTTTCGCCTTGAGGATGTCGCCCTTGCTCTCGTCCCAATTTTTGCCGTGTTCGGTCGCGCACAGCTCGGTCAGCTCGTCCATATGCTCGTCGAGGAGCGCACGCAGGCGGTAGAGGATCTGCACTCTTTTGAGCACGGGCACTCTCGACCACTTCTTGTACGCCTCGTGGGCGTTGTCGATGACCTTGGCGATCTCGTCGGTCGTGCAGCGCGGCATTTGCGCGATCTGTTCGCCGGTGGACGGATTGAACACCGGATAGTACTTGTCCGTCTTGGACTGAACGAATTGATTATTGGTAAAATATCCCAACGTCTTGATTGCCATATTTCTTCTCCTTTGCGGTCAAATGCCCGCTTTGTCTCTGATGTAAGCCCTCGCTTTGAGAGCGTATTCGAGCGGATCCGCCTTGGCGGGGTCCTGCTCCGCCTCGACGACCATCCAGCCCTCGTAGCCGACCTTGTCCAGCTCGGCGAATATCGGCGCAAAGTCTATCGCTCCGTCTCCGGGGACGGTGAACGCGCCCATGCGCACGCCGTCCAAGAAGGACTTGCCCTTCGCTTTGACCTCGGCGACGACGTCCGGACGGATGTCCTTGAGGTGGACGTGCCTTACGCGCTTCACATGCTTTTTGAGCACCGCGAGCGGATCTTCGCCGCAATAGGCGAGGTGCCCCGAATCGAACAGCAAGCCGAACACCTCGGGGTCGGTCATCTCCATCATCCTGTCCACTTCCTCGGCGGTCTGCACGACCGTGCCCATGTGGTGGTGATAGACGAGTTTGAGCCCCATGCTCTTCGCGATCGCGCCCAATCTGTTCATCCCGTCGGCGAACTTTTTCCACTCGTCGTCGTTCATAATGTATTTGTTCCCGAACACGGGCACGTCTTTTTTGCCTTGGATGCTGTAACTCTGTTCGGACGCGCCGATGCAGTCCGCGCCCATCGCGCGCAGGAACTCGCATTGCGCGACAAACGCCTTTTCGACCTCTTCCATCGGCTGCGTGAGCACGAACGAGGAGAACCATTGATTGCAGATCTTCAATCCCCTCATGTCCAGCGCGCGTTTGAGCACGACGGGGTCTTTGGGGTACTTGTTGCCGACTTCGCAGCCCTTGAACCCGGAAAGAGCCATCTCGCTCACGCATTGCGCGAAGGTATTCTCCGCGCCGAGGTCGGGCATGTCGTCGTTTGTCCACGCGATCGGAGCGATCGCAAGTTTGACTTTTTTACCGTCCATAAAACGCCTCAATATTTCCTCGCCTTGGCGAGCATCTTTTTCTTGTTTTCGAGCGCCTTTTTCTGCCTGTCGCAGCGCGGCGCGTTGCTGACGCCGACGTTCCACCATCCGCCGTAGCCGTGCGTCATCGACTTGGGCGCGACCTTGATGTCGATCAATGTGGAGACGGTCTGCTTTTTGGCGTCCTCGAGCGCGGCGGCGAGCTCGTCCGCGCTGCGGACGGTGTAGCCCTTGAAGCCGTACGCCCTCGCGCTCATCGCGAAGTCGATGTTGAGGAACTCTCCCTCGCGTATCGGCTTGTCGCCGTCGCGGTAGCGAAGCTCGGTGCAAAGGCTGTCGATGCCCTGCTCCATTTGCAGATTGTTTATGCACCCGAACGACGCGTTGTCAAAGAGCAGCACATTGATCTTGAGCCCCTCCTGCACCGCGGTGACCATCTCGGTGTGCATCATCAAATAGCTGCCGTCGCCGCACATCGCATAGCATTCGCGGTCGGGCTCGGCGATCTTGCTGCCGAGGCAGCCTGCGATCTCGTAGCCCATGCACGAGTAGCCGTACTCCATGTTGTAGCTGTCGCGGACGTCGCTCGTCCACATGCGTTGCAGATCTCCGGGCAGCGAACCGGCGGAACCGACGACGATCGCGTCGGGGGCGATATGTTCGCGGACGACCGCGATCGCCTGCGTCTGCGTCATCGCGCCGCCGTGCGCCCTGACGAACGCGTCGACCGCGTCGGGCATGCGGCTGTCTATCTCGGGGACGTAGCCGTCGCCTATCTCCGCGGCGGCGAGACGGTCGTACTCCTTGCGCCACGCGTCCTTTGCTGCGGCGATCTCGCCGTCGTATTTGGCGTGATATCTGCTCAAATGTCTGTCCAAAGCCGCGACGGTCGCCTTGGCGTCGCCAACCGCCTTGACGGCGTCCAGCTTGGACGCATGGAAGTCGGACGCGTTGATCGTCACGACCTTGGTATCGGCGAACAGCGACTTTGACGCGGTCGTAAAGTCGGTGAACCTCGTGCCGACGCCTATGATGAGGTCGGCGTTTTCGGCGATCGTATTCGCAGCGCTGTTGCCGGTCACGCCCAAACCGCCGAGGTTGAGGGGGTGAGACGACGCGATCGCCGTCTTGCCGGCTTGAGTTTCGCAGAACGGGATGCCGTACTTTTCGCAGAACGCCGCGACGACTTCGCCCGCCTCGCTGTACTTGACTCCGCCGCCGACGATGAGCAGCGGCTTTTTGCTCTTGCGGATCGCCGCCGCGACCGCTTTGAGCTGTTCGTCGGGGGCGACGGGACGGACGATCGGGGTCACCTTCTTCGCGAAGAAGTCGACCGGGAAGTCATAGACCTCGCCCTGCACGTCCTGCGGCAGCGCGATCGCGACCGCGCCGGTATGCGCCGGGTCGAGAAGCACTCTGATCGCGTTGCGAAGGGACGGCATCAGCATCTCGGGGCGCGAGATGCGGTCGAAGTAGCGCGTCACCGCTTTGAACGCGTCGTTGGTCGTGACGGACGGGTCGTATTGATGCTCGATCTGTTGGAGAACCGGGTCGGGCTGACGCGTCGCAAACGCGTCGCCCATGAACAGCAGCAGCGGGATGTTGTTCGCGGTCGCCGTGCCCGCGGCGGTGACCATATTCGCCGCGCCGGGGCCTATCGACGAAAAGCACGGCATGATCTTGCGGCGGTTGCATTGTTTTGCGAACGACGTCGCGACCTGCGCCATGCCCTGCTCGTTCTTGCCCTGATAGACCTTGATCGAGTGCTCCGCCATCGACAGCGCCTCGCCGACGCCCAGCACGCAGCCGTGCCCGAAGATGGTGAACACTCCGTCCACGAGTTTGTTTTCGACTCCGTCAAAGGAGACGTATTGCGCGTCCAAAAAGCGGACGACAGCCTCTCCTACCGTGATCTTGATGGTTTTCTTCATATTTCCCTCTCGGTTTTTGCCGATATGTATCGGGTTATTTCTCCCAATGCGCGAAACGCGGGTCGACGATGCGCGTCTTGTCCCAGGGGTTGCCGGGCAAGTGCCTGATCATCCAGCAGCAATACATCTCATATCCGGGCGCGGTGACTTGGACGTGCGTCTTGCCGCCGGGGAAGCAGCCCACGCTGCCGTCTTTGACGGTGTGCGGCTCGTCCTCGCCGATGAAGCACGCGCCGAACGCCTCCGCCGCCGGCATCTTGTAGTAATAGACCTCGGGCTGCGGATGCGAGTGCGGCAGATAGCTCCACCACCTGCCCTGGCGCGCGATGACCTCGCCGACGACGAGGTTGCTGTACGGCGCGTTGGAGAAGTCGAACACGGTGTTGACGTCGCGAACGGCGGTATTCTCCCACAGCCC
>CABKMX010000083.1 GCA_902373595.1 uncultured Christensenellaceae bacterium | reverse complement strand
GGAAGACGAGATCTTGCTCGATGTAGTTCGTCTTGACGTTGGGATTGTAGCGGAACGTGCCGCCCACCGCTTTGAGCCGCCCGACAAGCGTTTTGAGCAGCGTCGTCTTGCCGATGCCGTTCGTGCCGCGGACCCACAATTTGGACGTGCTCGTCAGCGTGAACGAGATCGGCGGCAAGATCGCCTTGCCGTCATAGCCCACCTCGAGCCCCTCGACGTCGAGCAGGTGCTTGGTCACCAGCAGAGTGTAGGGGAAGGAGAAGGTCGGCTTTTCGACGCTGATCGGCTTTTGCATCACCTCGATGCGGTCGAGCATCTTTTTGCGGCTGTTCGCCATGCCGGCGGTCGCGGCGCGCGCCTTGTTGCGCGCGATGTATTCTTCCATCCGCTTGATCTCGCGCTGCTGGCGCTCGTAACTGTCCGCGTATTGTTTGGCGTTTTGCTCGTGCTGGGCGAGATATTCGTCGTAGTTGCCCCAATATTTGCGGATCTGACCGTTCTCGATGTTGATGATGATCTTGCACACCGCGTTGAGGAACACCGTGTCGTGCGACACGAGGATGAACGTCCCCTTGTAGCCGTCCAGGAACTTGCGCAGCCACTCGATGTGTTCGAGGTCGAGGAAGTTGGTCGGCTCGTCCAAAAGCATGACGTCGAGGTCTTCGAGCAGCAATTTGGCGAGCATCACCTTGGCGCGCTGTCCGCCGCTCAGCTTGAAGATCGGCGTGTCGTAGCCGAGCGCCGCGACCCCGAGCCCGCCCGCGACCTTTTTGATCTTGGCGTCGAGGTCGTAAAATTCCGCGCGGTCGAGCTCGTCCTGCATGCGGCTGCTGCGCGCGATCAGCTTGTCCAATTCGTCCGGATCGGAGACGGAGCCCATTTGCTCGTACAATTTCTCCAACCGCTCGTTGAGCTCGAAGAGGTGAGTGAACGAACCTTGCAGATATTGCATCACGGTCAGGCTCTTGTCGACCTGCGCGTGCTGGTCGAGATAGCCGAAACGCACGCCGCTCAGCCACTTGATCTCGCCGGCGTCCTGCGACAGCCTGCCCGAAATGATGTTCATGAATGTGGACTTGCCCGCGCCGTTCAGCCCGACCACGCCGATATGCTCGCCGTTGTTGACGGTGAGGTCGGCGTTGTCGAACAGCACGCGGTTGTCATAGACGTGGGTCAAGCCCTTGACGGTCAATATGCTCATGACCTCTATTTTACATAGCGCGGGCGCGTAAGTCAAGCGCGCGAAGGGGTGCGGCAAGTCCGTTTCGCCGCGCCGCGTAAAACGGACACGATGTTGATTATGTCACGAGTTCGGGACAATTGTGAAAAAATTGTGAAAAAAATTTGTATATCGATATTGAAACGCGCGTAATTGTATGATATAATAAGGAAAAACGGGAGATGTCTCGCACACTTTATGGAAAAGAATCTTCAATTGCCGATCTACCTGTTCCATGAGGGGACAAATTACGAAAGCTACAAGCTCTTCGTGCCGCACACCGACAAAAAGGACGGCGATGTCTGGACGTTCCGCGTCTGGGCGCCGCACGCAAAGAGCGTGTCCGTCGTCGGCGATTTCAACGGCTGGGACGCCGAAAAGAACGTCTGCCGCGCGATCGCTCCCGGCATTTGGGAGTGCGTGATCGAGGGGCTCAAAGACTTCGACGCGTACAAGTATTGCATCACCGCCGCAAACGGCAAGACGGTGCTCAAATGCGACCCCTATGCGGCGCACGCCGAGACCGCGCCCGCAAACGCTTCCAAATTGTATCGTTCCCGTCACGTCTGGCGCGACTCCAAGTGGATGAGCGCGCGCAAAAACCGCGCCCCCTACCGCTCGCCGATGAACATCTACGAGGTCCATCTCGGCAGCTGGAAGCGCTATGACGACGGCAACTTCTTCGACTATCGCAAGCTCGCCGACGAGCTGAGCGCATATTGCATCGAGATGGGCTACACCCATGTCGAGATCTTGCCCGTCACCGAGTACCCGTTCGACGGCAGCTGGGGCTATCAGGTCACCGGCATGTTCGCGCCCACGTCGCGCTACGGCACACCCGACGACTTCCGCTACTTCGTCGACCTCATGCACCGCAAGGGCATTGGCGTCATCCTCGATTGGGTCGTCGCCCATTTCCCCAAGGACGAGCACGGGCTTTGCGACTTTGACGGACAAGCCCTCTACGAATATGAGGACGAGCTCAAAAAGGAGCACAAGGAGTGGGGCACGCGCGTG
This sequence comes from uncultured Christensenellaceae bacterium, assembly GCA_902373595.1. Classification (GTDB taxonomy): domain Bacteria; phylum Bacillota; class Clostridia; order Christensenellales; family UBA3700; genus Ornithoclostridium; species Ornithoclostridium faecigallinarum. The sequence goes on along the minus strand of CABKMX010000083.1, from coordinate 2,877 downwards.
TTCGACTACGGCAAAAAAGAGGTGCGCAGCTTCCTCATCTCGTCCGCCAACTATTGGGCGGAGGAGTTCCACGTCGACGGCATCCGCATGGACGCGGTCGCCAGCATGCTCTACCTCGACTACGGCAGACGCGGCGGCGAGTGGCGCCCCAACGCGTTCGGCGGCAACTACAACCTCGAGGCGATCGACTTCATCAAACAGCTCAACACCGAGATGCTGACCCGCCACGAGGGTCTGCTGATGATCGCGGAGGAGTCGACCGCATTCCCGATGGTCACAAAGCCGGCGTACGACGGCGGTTTGGGCTTCAACTTCAAGTGGAACATGGGCTGGATGAACGACATGCTGTGCTATGTCTCCGCCAACCCGTTCTTCCGCAAGGACATGCACGACAAGGTGACGTTCGCGATCACCTATGCTTTCTCCGAGAACTACATCCTGCCCATCTCGCACGACGAGGTCGTCCACGGCAAGCACTCTTTGCTCGACAAGATGCCGGGCGAATACGCCGAAAAGTTCTCGGCGATGAAGGCGTTCCTCGGCTTTATGTACGCCCACCCCGGCAAGAAATTGCTGTTCATGGGCAGCGAGTTCGGGCAGTTCATCGAGTGGGACTACAAAAAACAGCTCGATTGGTTCTTGCTCGGCTACGAGAGCCACCGCAGACTGCACGCCTTTGTCAAAAAACTCAACGAGTACTACCTCGCCCACCCCGAGATGTACGACCTCGATTGCAGCTATGACGGCTTCAAGTGGATCGTCGTCGACGACAACACGCAAAACATAGTCTCCTTCGTGCGCTATGACGAGAAGGGCGACTATACGATCGCGGTCGTCAACTTCAGCCCCATCCGCCGCCAAAGCTATTGCATGGGCGTGCCCGAGATGAGACAATACGAGGTCGCCCTCGACAGCAACGCGGTCGAGTTCGGCGGAGACGACGCCGAGGCGGCGGTCTATGAAGCCGAGGACGGCGCGATGCACGGCCACGAGCAGTTCATCCGCATGGATATCCCCGCCAACAGCGTGATCTATCTGCGCCCGGGCAAGGCGCTCAAACGCAAAAAGCGCAAGGTCAGGGAAGAAGAACAAAAGCCGGTCAAGGCGGACAAAAAGGCGTCCGCTCCGGCAAAGAAAGCGGCAAAAGACGCCGCGCCTCAAAAAGAGACAAAGCGCAAAAAAGCGCAAAAATAAGCGAGACAGGGAGGAAATTATGTATTCCAACAAAAAAGAATGCGTCGCTATGCTGCTTGCCGGCGGACAGGGTACGAGGTTGTACAGCCTGACCGCGCACGTCGCAAAGCCGGCGGTTTCTTTCGGCGGCAAGTATCGCATCATCGACTTTCCGCTGTCCAATTGCATCAATTCCAACATCGACACGATCGGCGTGCTGACCCAATATCAGCCCTTCGAACTCAACGAATATATCGGCAACGGCCAGCCGTGGGACCTCGACAGGCTCAACGGCGGCGTGTTCGTGCTGCCGCCCTATATGAAGAGCGCCAAGTCGGATTGGTACAAGGGCACCGCCAACGCGATCTATCAGAACATAGACTTCATCGACAAGTTCTCGCCCGAATACGTCCTCGTGCTGTCGGGCGACCACATCTACAAGATGGACTATTCGGACATGCTCGACTTCCACAAGAGCAAGGGCGCCGATTGTACGATCGCGGTCATCAACGTCTCGCTCGAAGAGGCGTCGCGCTTCGGCATCATGAACACCAAGCCCGACGGCTCCGTCTACGAGTTTGAAGAAAAACCCAAAAAACCCAAGAGCACCAACGCCTCGATGGGCATCTACATCTTCAATTGGCAGGTGCTGCGCAAGTATTTGATCGACGACGAAGCCAACCCCGACAGCCACAACGACTTCGGCAAGGACGTCATCCCCGCGATGCTGAACGGCGGCCGCAAATTATACGCCTACCGCTTTGAAGGCTATTGGAAGGACGTCGGCACGATCAAGAGCCTTTGGGAAGCCAATATGGACCTCATCGACCGCAACAGCGGTCTCAACATAGAGGACGCGTCGTGGAAAATCTACGCGCGCAACGCCGCCGAGCCGCCGCACTTCGTCGGCGACCACGCGGACATCATCAACTCGCTGGTCACCGAGGGCTGCGAGATCGACGGCACGATCCGCAACAGCGTCATCTCCTCGCGCGTCGAGATCCAGCGCGGCGCGGTCGTCGAGGACAGCAACATCATGCCCGGCGCGGTCGTCAAAGAGGGCGCAAAGGTCTATTATGCGATCATAGGCGACGGGGCTGTCATCGAAGAGGGCGCGGTCGTCGGCGAGGCGCAGGACAACGTCCCCGTCGAAGAGGTCAAGATCACCGTCGTCGGTCCCGGCGCGGTCGTCAAAAAGGGCACGGTCGTACCCGTTGCCGCAATGGTGGATTGAGGTGAAGATATGAACAACGAAATGATGAGTATAATCTTTGCGAGCGACAACGAGACCAAGCTCAACGAATTGACCATCCACCGCACGACGGCGTCGCTTCCGTTCTGCGGCAGGTACAGGTTCATCGACTTCACGCTGTCCAACCTCGTCAACAGCAACATCACGACGATCGGCATCGTCACGCGCAACAACTACTCCTCGCTGATGGACCACATCAGGATGGGCAGAGATTGGGACCTCAACCGCAAAAACAGCGGCATCGCCGTCTTCCCGCCGTATGCGTCCAACACGTCGCGCACGATGTTCAAGGGCAAGATCGAGGCGCTGTACGGCATCCTCGACTACATCGAAAAGGCGACCGAGGAATATGTCGTCCTCACCAACAGCAACATCGCGACCAACCTCGACTTCGAGGACGTGTACAAAAAACACATCGCCGCCGACGCGGACATCACGATGCTGACCTATTC